>NZ_JAAQXA010000019.1:0-73016 GCF_012985775.1 Pseudomonas sp. WS 5011 | reverse complement strand
TCAAGCCAGGGTTTGGCTGGCGGTGTCAAGCGATGCGGTATAGGTAGTCAAAAGGGCTTCTCCCATGCACTGATTTGAGCGCTAATTATATGATATTTATGGATAATTTCCAAAGTTGATGACATTGGGCTTTAGCCCGTCCCAGCGAGCGGAGCGAGCGATTTGAACCAATTGTTATGCATTGACGCACGGATTACGCCTTTGTTTTTTGATGATGTAGATGGCTGTGCAAATGGCTGCTACTAGAAATACATAAGGCTCTATCAGTGACGATAAATTTAGGATTTGCTGATTGAATTCGGTTGGGTTACACCGACCACTAGGGCATTGCATTGGAATGAACGCCATTATTGAGAATTTTGTGAGCTTTATAACGGCGCAGAGCATGAGAAATACGAATGATAAAAAGGCAAAAACTGAGCGCTGCCTTATTGAAAATATTAGCGATGCAGTGCCAAGCAAAGCAAACCCAGCTGCAAGGACTAACAACTCAGGTGCGAACATTGTCATTGTGGTGGTGTATTCATTCATATGCATAACTATAAATAGACACCAATTGGTGTAATAACGTTTTATGGGGTGTGGTGGATAACATTCTTGTCTGTCTTAGAGGTGGCGTCTAGGCTGAGGGGGCCGACAGAAATTGGCTAAAAAGGGAGTTATGCAACATGGATGGGAAGCCACGCTTGCTTGAGCAGGTTCGCGAACAGATTCGCCTGAAACACTACTCGATTCGTACAGAACACGTCTATTGCGAATGGGTAAAGCGCTTTATTCGGTTTCACAGTTATCGACACCCGCAAGAGATGGGGGCGGCTGAGGTCGAGGCTTTTCTATCGGATTTGGCGTTGCGTAAGAGTGTTTCGGCTTCAACACAGAATCAGGCGCTTGCTGCGTTGCTGTTTCTTTATAAGCAGGTGCTAAAGCTGGATTTGCTTTGGTTGGGCGAAGTGGTGAGGGCAAAGAAGCCCAGTCGTCTGCCGGTGGTACTCAGTGTGGCTGAAGTTCAACAGTTGCTGGGGCGGTTAGACGGAGAGGTCGGGTTAGTGACGCACCTGTTATATGGCTCTGGTATGCGCCTGATGGAGGTTATGCGCTTGCGAGTCAAGGATGTTGATTTTCCCCGCGGTGAGATTCTAGTTCGCGATGGAAAGGGGATGAAAGATCGGGTCACGGTACTCCCACGCCGTTTGGTGGAGCCGCTTAAACAGCATTTGGTGCTGGTTCGGGCGCAGCATAACGCCGAATTGAAGGCGGGCCGCGGCGATGTGTATTTACCTTACGCGCTTGAGCGTAAGTACCCGAATGGTCCGTGGGAGTGGGGCTGGCAGTATGTATTTCCTGCCTCAGGCCTTTCGGTCGATCCGCGCAGTGGCAAGGTGCGCCGGCACCATTTGGATGAAAAGCGTGTGCAGCGCGCATTCAAGGCTGCATTGAAACTGACGGATATTGTGAAACTGGCCACGCCGCATACGTTGCGGCATTCCTTTGCCACGCATTTATTGGAAAGCGGTCAGGACATTCGCACCGTTCAAGAGCTGCTAGGTCACTCCGATGTGAAGACGACGATGATCTATACCCATGTGCTGAATCGTGGCGGGCTAGCCGTGTTAAGTCCGCTCGATAGGGCCTGAGTGGCGAGCGAGCTAAAACCCCGCAGCATCGGCGTCTGCATGTGTTGTCTTCGATTTAATCTGCGCGTTATAAATTTGGCGCTATTAATGTGACGCCCTGGTATGTCTCGTCGTCATGCTGTGCACTCCGGGTAATGCCTGGCGTGTGGTTTCAGCGTGATACTTGCTGATTCCTTTCTAGCTACAGTTCGCCGAGTCCTCGGCAATCCCGTCCAGACGCGCTGCCACAACAATAACTCCAGCTGCTGATTTGGCTTTTGATACGTACGTTGGAGAGAGGCCGTTTTATGAATACCTGGTTTGCCAATATCAGCGTCACCCGCAAGTTGCTGATAGGTTTTGGCGTTGTGCTGGCGATGACAGTGTTGATGGCCTGGACGGGCTGGAGTGGGCTGGGCAGTGTGATTCAGCGCGCTAACTGGATGAGCGACATTACTTACCTGAACAGCAGCCTTACCAATCTGCGTATTGCGCGGTTGCAGTACATGATCGCTAACGGCGATTTGCCCACTGCTGAACGCCTACAGTCGACCTTGAGCACTTACATTGCCAAGCAAGAGGCGCTGCAGGCTTCGTTCAAGAATCCGGTCAATGTGGCGTTACTCAAGAAGCAGGGTGCGATCAACGATGAGTATCAAGTTTCTTTGAATGCCATGAAGGCTGCCTATAAAGAAGCCAATGCAGCTAATGAGGTATTGGCCCTGAGGGCGGCTGAGGCCGTTGAGCAAGTTCGCCAGATCATGGCGGTTGTCGTGCAATTACCCGAATTTGATCCACAGCGCTTTGCTCAGTATCAGGCGATTACTGACAGCCGGACCGAGTTGCTGCAGGTGCAACACCTGGTCAGTGTGTTCCGTAACAATGCCAGCCCCGCAAATGAGTCGGCGATGATTCAGGGGGTTGAGGCGATCATGGCAGGGTTGGCGGATGTGAGTCGTGCATTCGTCGGGTCACAGCAAGCCGCTGTGTTGCAGGTTGAGCGTAGTCTGGCTCAGTACCGGGATGCGGTGTTGGCGCTGCGTGATGCCACGCAGGCCATTGCGCGCGCGCGTCAGGAGATGACCGTGCAGGGCGCTGAGATTGTCAAAATCAGCGACGAGCTTTACAGCTTCCAGCTCGACCGTCTGGCGGTCGAAAGTGCGGCGGCGCGTTACCTGCAGGTGACGGCTACAGCGCTGGCTTTGCTGCTTGGGCTGCTTGCTGCCTGGCTGATTACACGGCAGATCATTCGCCCACTGCGTGCGACGCTGTTGGACGTTGAGCGCATTGCCAGTGGCGATCTGACACCGAGTGCGGCCGTGGTGCGTCAGGATGAGTTGGGTGTGTTGCAGCAAGGCGTGCAGCGTATGGCCAGCACCTTGCGTGAGTTGATTGGCGGCATTCGTGATGGCGTGAGCCAGATCAGCAGTGCTGCCGAGGAGCTGTCTGCCGTAACCGCGCAGACCAGTGCTGGGGCCAATAACCAGAAGAGTGAAACCGATCAAGTGGCCACCGCCATGCACGAGATGTCTGCCACCGTACAGGAGGTCGCGCGCAATGCCGAGCAGGCGTCTCACGCCGCGACGGACGCTGACAGTGAGGCGCGTAAAGGCGACAAAGTGGTAGCCCAGGCCATTGCCCAAATTGAGCGTCTGGCTGAAGAAGTGGGGCGCTCCACTGGCGCCATGACGGCTCTGCAGCAAGAAAGCCAGAAGATTGGCAGTGTGATGGATGTCATCAAGGCTGTGGCGGAGCAGACGAATCTGCTCGCACTCAATGCGGCTATTGAGGCTGCGCGTGCCGGTGAGGCGGGTCGAGGTTTCGCGGTGGTCGCGGATGAGGTGCGTGGTTTGGCTCAACGCACGCAGAAGTCTACTGAGGAGATCGAGGGTTTGGTTGCGGGGCTGCAGAATGGCACGCAGCAGGTGGCCAGCATCATGTTGAGCAGCCGTACCCTGACGGACAGCAGTGTTGAGTTGACTCGGCGCGCGGGTGATTCGCTGGAAAGCATTACCCGTACAGTGTCGAACATTCAGTCGATGAATCAGCAGATTGCAGCGGCGGCTGAGCAGCAAAGTGCGGTGGCTGAAGAGATCAGTCGCAGCATTATCAGCGTGCGGGATGTGTCCGAGCAGACGGCCTCTGCCAGTGATGAAACGGCTCGGGCCAGCGTTGAATTGGCGCGTCTGGGTAATCAGCTGCAGATGATGGTGAGCCGTTTCCGGGTCTAGCTGCTGCGCTGACAGTTGAACGAAAACGCCCCGCAATGCGGGGCGTTTTTGTGTGGCGGGCAACTATCCGTTGGGTCAGATCAGCTCGGCCCACATGTCGTATTCATCGGCATCGACGATGCGCACACGAACTTTGTCGCCTGGATTGACGTCTGTGCTGGCGATAAACACGCTGCCATCGATTTCTGGAGCATCAGCGTAGCAGCGGGCAACGGCGCCTTGGTCGTCGACTTCATCGATCAGCACATCCATCTCCTTGCCGACCTTGAGTTGCAGGCGGGCGGTGCTGATGGCTTGCTGGTGGGCCATGAAACGGTCCCAGCGATCCTGTTTGATGTCATCGGGTACCGGGTTGTCGAGCAGGTTGGCCGGCGCACCTTCTACGGGGGAATACTGGAAGCAACCGACGCGATCGAGCTGCGCTTCGGTCAACCAGTCGAGTAGGTACTGGAAGTCTTCTTCAGTTTCGCCGGGGAAGCCGACGATGAACGTCGAGCGGATGGTCAACTCCGGGCAGATCTCGCGCCAGGCTTTGATGCGTGCCAGGGTCTTGTCTTCGAAGGCGGGACGCTTCATCAGCTTGAGCACTTTCGGGCTGGCGTGCTGGAAGGGGATATCCAGGTACGGCAGGATCTTGCCAGCGGCCATCAGCGGGATCAGCTCGTCGACGTGTGGGTAGGGGTAGACGTAGTGCAGGCGCACCCATACGCCCAGGCTGGAGAGTGCTTCGCACAGTTCGGTCATGCGGGTTTTCACCGGCTGGCCGTTCCAGAAGTCGGTCTTGTATTTCATGTCCACGCCATAGGCGCTGGTGTCCTGGGAAATCACCAGCAGCTCTTTGACGCCGGCTTTGACCAGGCGCTCAGCTTCGCTGAGTACTTCGCCAACCGGGCGGCTGACCAGTTTGCCGCGCATCGACGGGATAATGCAGAAGCTGCAGCTGTGGTTACAGCCTTCGGAAATCTTCAGGTAGGCATAGTGACGCGGGGTGAGTTTGATGCCCTGCGGCGGCACCAGGTCGATCAGCGGGTTGTGGTCCTGGCGCGGCGGCACGACTTCATGCACGGCGTTGACCACCTGCTCGTACTGCTGCGGGCCTGTCACCGAGAGCACGCTGGGGTGCACGTCGCGGATGCTGCCTTCTTCCACGCCCATGCAGCCGGTGACGATCACTTTGCCGTTTTCTTTGATCGCTTCGCCGATCACTTCCAGGGATTCGGCTTTAGCACTGTCGATAAAGCCGCAGGTGTTGACCACCACCACATCGGCGTCCTGATAAGTCGACACCACTTCATAACCTTCCATGCGCAGCTGAGTCAGGATGCGCTCAGAGTCCACCAGCGCCTTGGGGCAACCGAGTGATACAAAGCCGACTTTCGGCGTGGCGGGGGTGGACATGGCGTTAACCTCAGGCGTGTACGGATGGATGCTGGGCGCTGGGCGCGCCTCTGATCAAAAAGTGCGCAATTCTAGCGGCGACGCTGGCAATTGACCAGCACTGAGCGTCACCTGAGTATCGGGACTGAATGCTTGGCGGTGTCAGGGCTGCTTACTTGGCAAGATGCGGGTCAGGGTGTTGTCGCGCACAACAAAGTGGTGGAAAAGCCCGGCCGCGGCGTGCAGGCCAATCAACCAGTATCCGGCGCTACCGGCCAGTTCATGCCATTCCTTTATCGTGCCAGCCAAATCCGGGTTTTTGCTGACCAGGGGTGGCAACTCCAGGCCAAAAAATGGGATGGGTTTACCGGCGGCGCTGAGGATCAACCAGCCGGCCAGTGGGGCGCCGATCATCATGCCGTAGAGTGCTAGATGCATCAGTTTTGCCGGGATGGCTTGCCAGGTAGGCAGGGTAGGTTGGATGACCGGCGTGGGTGCAATCAAACGTGCCAGCAAGCGCAGCCACACGAGCGCGAAGACGGCGAGGCCCAGCATAAAGTGCCATTGCTTGAGCAATTCACGGGTATCGCTGCCTTTGGGGAAGTTCCCTTTGAGCTCGATGCATGCGTAGACGCCGGCAATAAGTATCAGCATCAGCCAGTGCAGCGCTATATTCAGGCTGCCATAGCGCGCTTCCGTATTTTTCCAGGGCATGGTGTTTTGCCTCCTAGGCTGTCAGTGATCATCGGCTTCAGTGTAGGCAGGCAACTTCCAGCTCTCATTGAGCGTGATCAGCTAAATCGCGCACAAAAAAAAGACCACTCGATTGAGTGGCCTTTTTGAGTATCTGGTTGCGGGAGCCGGATTTGAACCGACGACCTTCGGGTTATGAGCCCGACGAGCTACCAGACTGCTCCATCCCGCGCCGGCAATTCTATATAGAAATCGTTGTGTGTCAACAAAATAGTGTTTTTAATCAAATGCTTAGAATGCGTGTGCGAGAGAAACAAAAAAGGCCACTCGATTGAGTGGCCTTTTTTGAGTATCTGGTTGCGGGAGCCGGATTTGAACCGACGACCTTCGGGTTATGAGCCCGACGAGCTACCAGACTGCTCCATCCCGCGCCGGCTATTCTATACAGGAACGGTGCTTTGTCAATTGATTAGTGGTTTTTAATCAATAACTTAAATCGGTTGGGCGAAAATGCAAAAAGGCCACTCGATTGAGTGGCCTTTTTGAGTATCTGGTTGCGGGAGCCGGATTTGAACCGACGACCTTCGGGTTATGAGCCCGACGAGCTACCAGACTGCTCCATCCCGCGGCGCCAATTCTAGCGTTTAAATGCTGCTTGTCAACCTAAAGGTGGCCAGAAGTTGTTTTTATTCAGATGCTTAGCCGTGCGTTGATTGATTTTTCGCTGCAGAACCCTGTGCTAGAGCCTGATTGAGCGGACAGCTTTGCTTTCGGCATAGCCCGCAACCGGGCTGTTGGGCTAGAGTCCGTGCCCATATAAATTGGAGAAATGTTATGAGCGTTGAATGCAAAGCCTGTGGTGCTCAGGTGCCAGCCGATGCCAAGACCTGTCCGGGTTGCGGCGCTGCCGTGGCGGCGAAGACCAAGCTGGTGCCGTTGGCTGCGTTTATGCTGATTGTCATCCTGATTATCCAGTCTTATATGAGTAAGTCTGAGGATGCGGCGAGCGAGGCGAAACCGGCAGCGCCTGTTAGCTCAGCCGAGCAGTAGCAGCAGGGCTGGTGGCTTGGCGATGAACAGCCGCAAGATCATCCACGTGGACTGTGATTGCTTTTACGCCGCAATCGAGATGCGGGATGACCCGAACTTGGCGAGCAAGCCCTTGGCGGTCGGCGGCTCGGCAGATCGGCGCGGGGTGATTGCAACCTGCAACTACGAAGCACGCAGTTATGGCGTGCGATCAGCGATGGCGTCTGGGCAAGCGCTCAAGTTGTGTCCGGATTTGGTCATCGTTAAACCGCGAATGGACGCCTACAAGGCCGTGTCGCGGGAGATTCAGGCGATTTTTCGCGATTACACCGAGTTGATCGAGCCCTTGTCGCTGGATGAGGCCTACCTGGATGTTACCGACAGCCCGCACTTTGCTGGCAGCGCCACGCGCATCGCTCAGGATATTCGCAGGCGGGTTTCCCAGGAACTGCATATCACCGTTTCTGCGGGTGTGGCGCCGAACAAGTTTCTGGCCAAGATCGCCAGCGACTGGAAGAAACCTAACGGCCTGTTTGTGATTACCCCAGATCAGATTGAGGACTTTGTCGCCGCCTTACCGGTGAGCAAGCTGCATGGCGTGGGCAAAGTCACGGCCGACAAGCTTGGGCGCTTGGGCATTCGTACCTGCAGCGACCTGCGCGAGTGGAACAAGCTGGCGTTGGTCAAGGAATTTGGCAGTTTTGGCGAGCGCTTGTGGGGCCTGGCGCGCGGGATTGATGAGCGAGTTGTGCATAACGACAGCCGGCGTCAGTCGGTCAGCGTGGAAAATACCTTTGATAAGGATTTGCCAGATTTAGCCGCCTGTCTTGAGCAGTTGCCGGCGTTGCTGGAGCAGTTGGCCACGAGGATGGCGCGGTTGGATGCGAGTTACCGGCCGGATAAACCCTTCGTCAAAATCAAGTTTCACGATTTCAGCCAAACCACCTTGGAGCAGGGCGGAGCGCGGCGGGATCTGGAGAGTTATTCGCGGTTGATGAGCACGGCCTTTGCGCGGGGCAATAAAGCGGTGCGCCTGCTCGGCGTGGGTGTGCGGTTGCATGACCTGCGCGGCAGGCACGAGCAGTTGGAGTTGTTTGCACCCTGAGAGCTGATGATCCGGTCTGCACGTATAAAAAAGGCGAAGCCGCAGGGCTTCGCCTTTTTTAGTTGCGCATGTATCAGTGCTTGCGCGGTACCGGCTTGAGCAGCTCGTCTGGCGGCATTTCGCAGGCAATCTTGCGGCCTAGCAGGGCTTCGATGGCAGGCAAGGCGTAGGCGTCGTCTTCGCCAGCAAAGCTAATCGAGGTGCCGCTGGTGCCGGCGCGGCCGGTACGACCGATGCGGTGCACGTAATCGTCCGGGGTTTCCGGCAGGGTGAAGTTGATCACGTGGCTGATCGCGTCAACGTGGATGCCGCGACCGGCCACGTCGGTGGCGACCATCACGCGGATCTTGCCTTCGCGGAAGCCTTCCAGGGCGCGGATGCGCTTGTGTTGCGGCACATCGCCGGACATCTGTACGGCGCTGATGCCGTCGCGGGTCAGGCGTTCTTCGATACGCCGCACTTCATCCTTGCGGTTGGCGAAGACCATTACGCGAATCCAGTCGTTCTGGGTAATTAGGTTGTACAGCAGCTTGTACTTGTCGCTGCCAGCCACGGCATAAACGTGCTGTTCAACGGTGTCGCTGGCGACGTTTTCCGGTTCGATCTCGACGATCGCCGGATCAGTGGTCCACTGCTTGGCCAGGTTCATCACATCTTCGGTGAAGGTCGCGGAGAACAGCAGGGTCTGGCGTTCGCCCTTCATCGGGGTCTGGCGGATGATCTGGCGAACCTGCGGGATAAAGCCCATGTCGAGCATACGGTCGGCTTCGTCGAGCACCATTACCTCGACCATATCCAGGTGCACTTCGCCGCGCTGGTTGAAGTCGAGCAAACGGCCCGGGGTGGCCACCAGAATGTCGCAGAAGCGCGATTCAAGCAGCTTGAGCTGTTTGTCGAAGTCCATACCGCCGACAAAGCTCATCACATTGAGGCCGGTGTATTTGGTCAGGTCGGCGGCGTCCTTGGCGATCTGCACCACCAGTTCGCGGGTCGGCGCGATGATCAGCGCGCGCGGCTCGCCCATATAGCGCTCTTTCGGCGGTGGGGTTTGCAGCAGTTGGGTGATGATTGAGATCAGGAAGGCGGCGGTTTTGCCCGTGCCGGTCTGGGCGCGGCCGATGGCGTCGCGACCACTGAGGGTGTAACCCAGCACCTGCGCCTGGATAGGTGTGCAGTAGGGGAAGCCAAGATCATGAATCGCATGCATCAGCTCGGGAGAGAGCTTGAAGTCATGAAAACGGGTTTTGCCCTCAGCCGGTGCGACGGTGAAGTCTTCCAGTTTCCAGGTGTCGACGGGTTTTGCCGGGCGCTCGCGGCGCGATTTCGCCGGTTTTTCCTTGCTCTGTAACGGCTTTTCAGCAGCTTCAGGGGAGCGCGGTGAAGCGCTACGGCTGGATTTTTCAGCGTTGGCGTCAGGCTGGACGCGCGGTGCGCTGGGCGTTACAGGTGACGGAGTTGCTGGGCTGGGCTGCTCGCCCTCGGCTTTGCCGAATATTTTCTTGAGTGCTTTGAGCACGGTCATCTCATCAATTGGTTAAGGAGTGAACGGCCGCCAGTGTAAAGCAAGAAGCCGGCGCGGCGAAGTGCCGCGCCGGATGGCGACTATTGGCTGGTTTTTACTCAATTTTCGGGAAGGCTGGCAAGCAGCACGCGCTGAACATTGCCGCCCATGATGGCGGTAATGTCCGCGTGGCTGAAACCCGCCTTGAGCAGGCCTTCGGTCAGTTGCGGCAGGCCGGTGACGTCAAACGGCGCATGAATGGTGCCGTTGAAATCCGAGCCGAGGGCCACATGCTGCACGCCAATCAAGCCGGCGGTGTAGCGCATTGCCTTGACGATAGCCTCGACCGACGTGGCGCAGACGGCTGCATCCCAGTAACCGATACCGATGACCCCACCCGTGGCAGCGATGGCTTTCAGGTGTTTGTCGCTGAGGTTGCGGGTGCCTTTGCACGTACCTTCAACGCCGGTGTGGGAAACCAGCACCGGGCGGGTGGCGATGGCCAGTACATCATCGATCAGCGGACGCGAAGCATGAGCCAGGTCGATGAGCATGGCTTTTTCTTCCAGGCGCTTGATCACCTGCCGTCCCAGCGGGGTCAGGCCGCCTTTTTCCAGGCCGTGTGCCGAGCCGCCTACTTCATTGTCGAAAAAGTGGGTCAGGCCGGTAATACGAAAGCCGGCGTCATAGAGTGTGTCGACGTTTTCCAGCTTGCCTTCAATTGGCTGCAGGCCTTCGGTTGCGAGAATACCAGCGACACGCTGCGGGTCTTTTTGCCAGGCGCTTACAAAGTTGACGAGGTCGCTGCGGGTTTTGATCAGTACCAGGCGGCCGTCGCTGTTGGCGCTGGCCTCATCGAGCTTGTGCGCTTGGTAGAGCGCGCGTTGCAGCAAGCTGCTCCAGGTTGCTTTGGGCCAGCGCTGAGCCATGGCCAGCAGGGTGATGTTGTCAGTGTCACCGCTGTTACGCTCATAGTTGATACCGCGCGGTGTCTTGGTCACGGTGGAGAACACCTGCAGGCCAACGCGGCCCTCGAGCATGCGCGGCAGGTCGGAGTGGCCAAAGTCGTAGCGCTTGAGCAGGTCGCGCTCCCACAGCAGCACGTCGTCATGCAGGTCGGCGATAAACAGTTGTTGATGCAGCTGGTTGGCCGGCTCGCTGGCGGGATAGGGGGCGGGGGATTCGACGCTGTTCATCTTGCGGTCAAGCAAGGAGGGCAGGGCAAACACGCTGCCCGCAGCGATCAACAGGAGTATCAGCAGGGTGATCAGAATTTTGCGCATAGTAATGTGCCATCCGGGCGTTGTTGTTATGCGCAGCACTCTAGCAAGAGTGGGTCAGAAATGTGATGGGTGGCTAGTGGGCCGTTTGGGGAGCGTAAACGCGCAGCAGATCGCAAAGGGCTAACCGCAGAGGCAGTCGCGACCTTGCTGTTTGGCCTGATACAGCGCGCTGTCAGCGCGGGCGATTACGCCTTGCAGGCTGTCTTTGGGCTGCATCTGCGCCAGGCCAATGGATACGGTCACCCCCGGCAGTACGCCAATCGGGGAGTGAAATGAGCTGATGGCTCGCAGCGCCTGGCGCAGGCGCTCACCGATGCTTCGGGCTTCATCGGTACCGATTTCCGGCAGCAGGATGACGAACTCTTCACCGCCGTAGCGGGTCAAGCTATCCTTAGGGCGCAGCTGGTTGCGCAGGGTGTGCGCAGCCAGGCACAGGGCGTAGTCGCCCGCGAGGTGGCCATGCTGGTCGTTGTAGGCTTTGAAGTGGTCGACATCGAGCATCAGCATGCACAGTGGTTTGCCATTGAAGGCGCTGCGGGTGCTTTCTCGTTCGAAGATATGTTCCAGCCAGCGACGGTTATAGGCGCCGGTCAGGGCATCAATATTGGCGGTCTGTTCGCTGTCGAGGATGAGCCGGTTGCCTTTGCGCACACGGTCGCAGAGCAGTTCGAGCAAATTCTGCATCAGTGCTGGTGATTGTTGGAACAGGTTGTACAAGGATTCGCGGTGCAGGCGCAGCACGCAGCAGGGCTCCGTCGCCACCACATAGGCGGAGGGGTGTTCGTTATCGATAAAGCTGATTTCGCCTGCACAGTCGCCGGCTTTGAGGGTGCTGACAGCCTGGCTATCAAGCGAGCCAAGGTAGACCTTGAGTTGGCCCTTGAGCAGCAGGTACAGGTACTGGTTGCGGTTGAAGGGGGATAACAACACTTCCCCTGCATCCAGGTCGCAGGCGCGAAATTCTTTAAGCAGCTGATTAATGCCGCTGGCGGCGACGTTATTGAACAGTCGCAAGTGGCGAATTTGCTGCAGATCAGCCTGCCATTTAGCGTTTTTCATTGGGGCGGCAGGTGTGGCTGTAGGCTACGAATAGTGGGCATCGCTAACGCTCCCTGCATTAAGGGCGAACACCATGCCTGAACATATTCCGCTGCCTCTGGCCTGACAATCCTTGTCAGGCGCACGGGCGACCAGCGGTATTGAAGTTGAATGGTTTATCACAATTCTGGCGTGTTCCTTGCGCCAGTGATTGTTTACTCGGTGAGGTGCAGTTCTATCGCAACGGCAAAACCCGCCAGTCGTTGGCTCACTGCATCGGCCAGTGCGGCCTGGTCGGCGGGTATATAGATGTGGGCAATCTGTCCGCGTTTGTCGTCACTCAATACCTCCACGCGCAGACGGGCATCTATTTCTGCCAGTGCCGACTGATAAACGCGGGCAATCGCATCGAAGCGCAGCGCCGGTTTGAAGGTTTTACCCACCGCGGTCAGCGGTATGGTGTCAATGATCCAGGCATCCTTGGGGATCGCCGCGCGTTCGTGAATGTGTTCGGCTGCATGGGCCAACAGTTCGGCTTCGCTGACCTCAGCGCCGGGTTTGAGTTGCACGTAGACCACCGGCAGTTCGCCGGCCTTTTCGTCAGGCTTTCCGACCGCTGCAGCCATGGCCACGGCGGGGTGTTTGTGCAGCGCTTCTTCAATCATCTGTGGGTCGATATTGTGGCCGCCACGGATGATCAGATCCTTGCTGCGTCCGGTCAGCCAGATGTAGCCATCAGCATCCACACGGCCGAGGTCGCCGGTGTTGAACCAGTCGCCGTCGACCCAGATGCCGGCGTTCTTACTGCTTTGCAGGTAACCCTTGAATATTGTGGCGCCACGGATGCACAGGTTGCCGATTTCATTGCGATTGGCCTCTCTTAGGTAGTAGCCCTGTTCGTCGAGCACTTTGATGCTCACCTCACAATAGGGCATCGGCAGGCCGATGGAACCGGGGCGACGCTCGCCAGCAGGTGGGTTGGCGCAGCTGCCGCAGGTGCCTTCGGTCAGGCCGTAGCCTTCGATCAGGGTTAGCCCAGTTTTGCTTTCGAACTGGCGAATCAGCTCAACGGGCATCGGTGCCGCGCCGCACAGGGCGTATTTCAGCGAGCTGAGGTCATGGCCTTCGCTCGGCACATGCAGCAGGCCGGCGTAGATGGTTGGTACGCCGCTAAAGAAGCTGACGTTATGGCGTTCGATGATCGTCCAGAAATTGCTGATCAGGTTGGCGTTGCGGTACCCCTGCGGCGTTGCCAGCAGCACTTCGGCGCCGCCGATAAAAGCAGTCAGACCTGTAACAATCACCCCGTTGACGTGAAACAGCGGCAGGCCGCAAAGGGTGACATCGCCCGGCTCAAAGCGGGTGACCAAGTTCATGCTGAATGCCATGGCCACTTCGTTGCCATGGCTGTGCGGCGCGAGCTTCGGCGTACCAGTGGTGCCGCCGGTGTGGAAGTAGCTGGCAATGTCGTCTGGCGCGATTACGCGGCCGCTTTCCAGGTGGTCGTCTGGGCAGGCCGCGATCAGCTCATCAAAGTCCAGTACGCCGTCTGGCAGCGGCCCGCGTTGCGCTTTGATCGCACTGCGCTGCGGCTCCGGCAGCAGATTGGCCATGTCCACACAGATAATCGCCTTGAGCGCAGGCAGTTGCTCGCGCAGGCCTTCGACCTTCGCCCACAGGTCGGTGCCGGGGAAGGGCGCCAGGGTCACCAGCAGCTCGGAGTCCGATGCCTGGATCAGCTCGGCGATATGTTCCGGGTCGAGCAGCGGGTTTATTGCATTGACGATCCCTGCCGCTTCGCCGCCCCAGATGGTGAAGTGGGTGTGCGGCAGGTTGGGCAACAGAAACGACACCGCCTTGCCCGGACGTAAGCCCAGCCGGTGGAAGGCGTTGGCGGTCTGGGTGATCTTGCCCAGCAGCTGCCTGTAACTGAGGCGGTAAGCCGCCTCGTTTGCCGTGCCCTGGAGGATGAACGAGAGCGCCGGTGCATCTGCTTGCTGCGCAGCACTGCGGCAGATCAGCTCATACGTGCTGGCCGGCAGGTCGCGTTCGGCCAGCGGTGTTTGCTCGATCAGCTGGATATCACGCAGGGTCTTGATCGCAGGTATGGCAGGCATAGGTGGTCTCGCTCGCAGGCAGTCAACTGGTAAACCGTTGCTCCAGCCAGTCGGCGATGTCGCGGATTTCCTCATTCACCACTTCGTGGCCCATCGGGTAATCACGCCATTGCACGCTGACGCCGGATGCAATCAGGTAGTCATGGGCTGCACGGCCCATGGCCGGCAGTACGATGTCGTCGAATGTGCCATGCAAACACAGGACCGGCAGTTGTCTTTTTGTATCTGCCAGGACCACCTCGTCGCTGAATGTAGGGGCGTAGGTTGACAGTGCAATTACGCCACCGAGCGCAAACTGCCAGCGTAGGAGGGCAGTGTGCAGCACCACCGCGCCGCCCTGAGAGAAGCCAGCGAGGACGATGCGGGCCGGGTCGATACCGCTGTCACGCTGTGCTTCGATTAGTTCGATCACCTGTTGCGCCGAGGCTTCCAGCTGTTCGCGGTTAATCGCGCGGGCCGGGCTCATGGCCAGGATGTCGTACCAGCTGGGCATGGCGTAGCCGCCGTTGATGGTTACCGCCTGAGTCGGCGCTTGCGGCAACACGAAGCGGGTGCTGTGCAGGCGCTTCTGCAGCATCTCGGCCACCGGCATAAAGTCATAACGGTCGGCCCCCAGGCCGTGCAACCAAATGACGCACGCATCGGCGGCAAGTGTGGGCTGAAGAATCAAGGGTTCACTCATTTGAGGCTCCGCTGTGGTGCATGTGCGCTGATTTAGTGCGCGGGAAAATTTAGGGGGTGGCGATTCTAGAAAGAAGTTGTCGCCAGGGTGCAAGTTTTGCTCTTGACCTGTCCGTATGGTGCTCAAAGCGCGGCGCTGGTACGGGCCTTGCTATACCCCATAGGGACTGATGACGTGGCCGGGCCGTGGTAACACTGCCACCAAACCGGGCACGGAGCAGACTGAAATGCCGTTAACGGCGCTTCACAGGTTCGCCAGGTGCTGCATGCTGTGCGACAAGTCACTTGCTATCTGTCTCTAGCCCATTCAAATAATGGGCGGGTGAGAGTTTATGGCCGCTGGAGCAATCGGCAACTAAACTCGCGCTAAGGTTTGATCCCCGGTTGAGTGTGTTGCTGCCGACACAGTCAACGAGCCTCATAAGGGTACGGTGGTAGAACCGAGACTCCAAACACAACAAAAGCAACTGGAGGTTTTAATGAAGATGGTGAAATCCACATTGGCAGTACTGACCACCGCCGCTGTTCTCGGTGTCAGCAGTTTTGCTCAAGCAGGCGCTACTCTGGACGCGATCCAGAAGAAAGGTTTCGTACAGTGCGGTATCAGCGATGGTCTGCCTGGCTTCTCCTACGCCGATGAGAAGGGTAACTACCTGGGTCTCGACGTTGACGTATGCCGCGCAGTTGCTGCTGCGGTATTTGGTGACGCGACTAAGGTCAAGTACAGCCCGCTGACCGCCAAAGAGCGCTTCACCGCGCTGCAGTCCGGCGAAGTCGACATCCTCTCGCGTAACACCACCTGGACCAGCTCGCGTGATTCGGGCCTGGGTCTGAACTTTGCCGGCGTTAACTACTACGACGGTCAAGGCTTCCTGGTTAACAAGAAACTTGGCGTTTCCAGCGCTAAAGAACTCGATGGCGCAACTGTCTGCATCCAGGCAGGTACCACCACCGAGCTGAACCTCTCCGACTACTTCCGTGCCAATGGCCTGAAGTACACCCCGATCACTTACGACACCTCCGACGAGAGCGCCAAATCGGTTGAAGCTGGTCGTTGCGACGTGCTGACGTCCGACCAGTCGCAGCTGTACGCACAGCGCATCAAGCTGGCTGACCCGGATTCCTACGTGGTACTGCCGGAAGTGATCTCGAAAGAGCCACTGGGCCCCGTCGTACGCCAGGGTGACGAAGAGTGGTTCGACATCGTGCGCTGGTCGCTCTACGCGATGGTCAACGCTGAAGAGCTGGGTGTGACTTCGGCCAACGTCGAAGAGCAAGCCAAATCCACCAAGAACCCCGACGTAGCACGTCTGCTCGGTGCTGAAGGTGAGTTCGGTAAAGATCTGAAACTGCCGAAAGACTGGGCTGTACAGATCGTCAAGCAAGTGGGCAACTACGGCGAAAGCTTCGAGCGCAACGTCGGTACCGGCAGCGAGCTGAAGATCGAACGTGGCCTCAACGCCCTGTGGAACAAAGGTGGTCTGCAGTACGCACCGCCGGTGCGCTGACCGTCCGCTGCCAGTCACTCGTCCTGAGTGGCTGGCATTGTTCTGATTGATGTGAACCTCATGCCCGCTAATGCGGGCATGAGGGTTCCAAGAGGGCTCCTATGCAAACCACTGCAAATGTCCCGCGCCCCGGTGGATCGGTTTGGACCGACCCCAAGGCGCGTGCTTGGCTATTTCAAATTCTTGCCGTTATCGCCGTTGTGGCGCTCGGCTGGTTTCTGTTTGACAACACCCAGACCAACCTGGAAAAACGCGGGATTACGTCCGGGTTTTCCTTTCTCAATAACAGCGCCGGTTTCGGTATTGCCCAGCACCTGATCGACTACGACGAAAGCAACTCCTATGGGCGTGTTTTCGTGGTGGGCCTGCTCAACACCCTGTTGGTGTCGGTGATTGGTATTGTTCTGGCGACGCTGTTGGGTTTTTTGCTGGGTGTGGCACGTCTGTCGCCGAACTGGTTGATCAGCAAGCTGGCCACGGTATACATCGAGACGTTCCGTAATATCCCGCCGTTGCTGCAAATCTTCTTCTGGTACTTCGCTGTCATGCTCTCCCTGCCAGGACCGCGGCAGAGCATGGGCGTTGGTGAAGCGTTCTTCCTCAACAGCCGCGGCCTGTATATGCCAGCCCCAAGCCCGACCGACAGCTTTGGCTTGTTTGCCGGTGCGGTGATTGTGGCGATCATTGGTGTGGTGCTGCTGGCGCGCTGGTCGAAGGCGCGCTTTGAGGCCACTGGCCAGCTGTTTCCGGTGTCGCTGGGGGCAATACCGCTGCTGATCGGCCTGCCGGGTCTGGCGATTTTGCTGGGCGGCAACCCGTTGCAGTGGAGTGTGCCGGAGCTGACGGGCTTCAACTTCCGTGGCGGCTGGGTACTCATCCCTGAGCTGATGGCCTTGACCCTGGCGTTGACCATCTACACCGCAGCCTTTATCGCCGAGAACGTGCGTTCAGGGATCATGGCCGTCAACCACGGGCAGACCGAAGCGGCTCGCTCTCTGGGCCTGCCAGCGGGCAAGACGCTGCGCTTGGTGATTATTCCGCAGGCACTGCGGGTGATCATTCCGCCGTTGACCAGCCAATACCTCAATTTGGCGAAAAACTCCTCACTGGCAGCCGGTATCGGTTATCCGGACATGGTCTCGCTGTTCGCCGGCACGGTACTCAATCAGACCGGGCAAGCGATCGAGGTGATCGCCATCACCATGAGTGTGTACCTGGCAATCAGTATCAGCATTTCCATGCTGATGAACTGGTACAACAAGCGCATTGCGCTGATCGAGCGGTAAGGAGCAGCCATGCAAACTCATACGTTCAAACCTGATCTACCGCCACCCGCGCTGAGCGTTGGTGTGGTGGGTTGGCTGCGCGCCAACCTGTTCTCCAGCTGGTTCAACACCCTGCTGACATTGTTTGCAGCCTATTTGGTCTGGCTGATGCTGCCACCGCTGATTCAGTGGGCGTTTATTGATGCGGACTGGACCGGTACCACCCGTGCCGACTGCACCAGTGGCGGCGCGTGCTGGGTGTTTGTGCAGCAGCGTTTCGGCCAGTTTATGTACGGTTTCTACCCAAGTGAGCTGCGCTGGCGTGTTGACCTGACCCTGTGGTTAGCGGTCATCGGTGCTGCACCGCTGTTCGTGCCGCAAATGCCGCGCAAGGCCATGTATGGCCTGGCTTTCCTGGTGGTTTATCCGCTGCTGGCCTTCTGGTTGCTGCACGGTGGTTTCTTCGGTCTGTCGACTGTGTCCACCAGCCAGTGGGGCGGTCTGATGCTCACGTTGGTGATTGCCGCTGTGGGTATTGCCGGCGCTTTGCCGCTGGGCATTCTGCTGGCGCTGGGACGGCGTTCGGATATGCCGGCGATCCGCGTGATCTGCGTGACCTTTATCGAGTTCTGGCGCGGTGTGCCGTTGATCACCGTGCTGTTTATGTCCTCGGTCATGTTGCCGCTGTTCCTGCCCGAGGGTCTGAGCTTCGACAAGCTGATGCGTGCGTTGATCGGGGTGATTCTGTTCCAGTCGGCCTATATCGCCGAAGTGGTGCGCGGTGGTCTGCAGGCAATTCCCAAAGGTCAGTACGAGGCCGCTGCGGCCATGGGCCTGGGCTATTGGCGGATGATGGGTCTGGTGATTCTGCCGCAAGCCCTGAAGCTGGTTATTCCCGGCATCGTCAACACCTTTATTGCGCTGTTCAAGGACACCAGCCTGGTGATCATCATCGGCCTGTTCGACCTGCTCAACAGCATCAAGCAAGCCACCACCGATCCGGCTTGGCTGGGCATGGCCACTGAAGGCTATGTGTTCGCCGCGCTGATTTTCTGGATTTTCTGTTTTGGTATGTCCCGCTACTCCCAGCATCTGGAGCGCAAGCTGGACACCGGCCACAAGCGTTAGGAGTGAGTTATGAGTGAAGCCAACAAGCAACCCAGCGCCGAGCCGATGATCCTGCTGCAGGGCGTGAACAAGTGGTACGGCCAGTTCCATGTGCTCAAGGACATCAACCTGAGCGTGCAGCCGGGCGAGCGTATCGTGTTGTGCGGGCCTTCGGGCTCGGGCAAATCGACCACCATCCGCTGCATCAATCGGCTGGAAGAACACCAGCAAGGTCGCATCGTGGTTGATGGCACCGAGCTGACCCACGACCTCAAGCACATCGAAGCGGTGCGCCGCGAAGTCGGCATGGTGTTCCAGCACTTCAACCTGTTCCCGCATCTGACCGTGCTACAGAACTGCACCCTGGCGCCGATGTGGGTACGCAAGATGCCCAAGCGTCAGGCGGAAGAGATTGCCATGCACTTTCTTGAGCGCGTGCGCATTCCGGAGCAGGCCCACAAGTACCCAGGACAACTTTCTGGCGGCCAGCAGCAGCGTGTGGCGATTGCCCGTGCGCTGTGCATGAAGCCCAAGATCATGCTGTTCGACGAGCCGACCTCGGCCCTCGATCCGGAAATGGTCAAGGAAGTGCTGGATACCATGATCGGCCTGGCCGAAGACGGTATGACCATGCTCTGCGTAACCCACGAAATGGGCTTCGCCCGCACCGTGGCGAACCGGGTGATCTTTATGGACAAGGGTGAGATCGTGGAGCAGAACGAGCCCAACGCCTTCTTCACCAATCCGCAGAACGAACGCACCAAACTGTTCCTCAGCCAGATCATTCACTGAGTTTCAGCCGCAACAAAAAAAGGGAGCCTTCGGGCTCCCTTTTTTGTTGCGCATGGTTTGTGCGCGTAGAGTCTGTTTCGGATCTAGCTAGCTAGAGCAAAACAAGGCGCTACGTTAGTAACAGTCTGTAGCTGTTACTGCATTGCTACCCAGTTTGGCCGACGCGCAGCTGATCCGAGACGGGCTCTTATTTGCTCTCAGGCCATAGGCGCAATGGCTTGCCTTCGGCGGGCCACAGTCGCAGCTGCTCGGTGGCGGAAAAATCCCAGCGCTCTACTGTGCTCAGGCTAGCGAGAAAGCGCGCTTCCTGCTCCATCAAGGCTGGGGCGCACATCTTGCGGGTGCTGCCGGGGGCGCTGAAGCTCAGCGTTTCGCCCTCCAGGGTGTAGCTGGCAAACCAGTGGTTGCAGCCGGCGTTGCCATAGGCGCGGCCGTCGTCACCGAGGGTGATGGTCAGGTGGCTGCGGTCGATCAGTGGGCGCTCGCCGATCCATTCCACCTGGTAGCTGTGCTCGGTTTCCAGCTGCGGTGCGGATGTGGCACAGCCCACGAGGCCGGCAGCCAGCAGGCTGATAGTCAGTACGCGTTTCATATAGCCTCCTTGTTGATGCATTTCGGGCACAGGTGCTTGGCATTTTTCGACAGCCAGCCCAGTTCCTTGATGCGCGCTTCGGCGGCAGGTGCCTGGGCCTTTTTGCCGAGGGCGGCGTCGACGGCGAACTCGAAGTCCAGCTGAGCATTGCAGCTGTCGCAGTAGGCCTGCCAATTGAAGATCGCCAACTCCTTGAAGGCCGGGCCGGTGGCCACGGCGACCCACTGGCCACGCGGGTTGATCAGATGACGAACCTTGTCGGCCTGCAGGCGCATCGACAATTCGCGGCTACCTTTGAGGGTCACCAGCAAGGTGTCGCCGCTCTGGATCGAGCCGCCATTACCGGTGACCTGGTAACGGCCCGGTGCCAAAGCACGGCATTCAATCAGGGTGTGTTCGGGGTTGAGCAGGTTGTAGCGAAAATCGTGTTCAGCCATGGAGCCTCCAAATAGGCGCAAATGCTACCACGCAGCCGCTATTGGCTGCGTTGGCCTGCTGCTTCAGGCGTTGACTTCAGCTTCGCGGGCCAGCCGGTCGATGGCGGCATCCAGCTCATCCAGGGCGTGCTGGGCGGCCGGATCATTCTGTTTCAGCAGGGTTTCGCTGCGCTGGCAGGCGGCACGTAGCTGCGGTACGCCGCAGTAACGGGTAGCGCCGTGCAGGCGGTGTACGCGTTCGATCAGGCTGTTGCGCTCGCCACTGTCGCGCGCCTGACGAATGGCCTGGCGGTCGCCGGGCAGGCCGGCGAGCAGCATGCTCAGCATATCGGCGGCCAGGTCCGCCTTGCCGGCAGCCAGGCGCAGGCCTTCATCGGCATCCAACACGCTGAGGTTGTTATGCGTGGCGCTGATGCCTGTGTGCTCATTGCTCTGGTTGCGCAGGGCCAGGCCGGTCCATTTGAGTACCACCTGGGCCAGTTGACGCTCGCTGATCGGCTTGGTCAGGTAGTCGTCCAGGCCGCTTTGCAGCAGGGCGCGTTTCTCGTTGGCCAGGGCGTGGGCGGTCAGCGCAACAATCGGCACCGGACTCCGGCCGCGTTGGCTTTCCTGTTGGCGAATGGCTTCGGTGGCCTGGCGGCCGTCCATGCCGGGCATCTGTACATCCAT
Source organism: Pseudomonas sp. WS 5011 (assembly GCF_012985775.1). Taxonomy (NCBI): domain Bacteria; kingdom Pseudomonadati; phylum Pseudomonadota; class Gammaproteobacteria; order Pseudomonadales; family Pseudomonadaceae; genus Pseudomonas; species Pseudomonas sp. WS 5011. The sequence continues at coordinate 51,978 of NZ_JAAQXA010000019.1, read as the reverse complement.
AAAGATCAGGTCGAATGGCTGCTCGGCAGCTCTCTCCACGGCTTCATAGCCGCTGTTGGCGATGCTGACTTGCGCGCCCATGTCGTCCAGCAGGGTTTGTACCAGCAGCAGGTTGGCTGGGTTATCGTCGACGCAGAGAATCAACGGCGGGCGACTCGGTGCGCTCTGCTTGTTTTCTGCTCGGTTCTGCCGTGGGCTCACCAGCTCAGCCAGGCCGCGCTGCAGCTTGCGCGTACAGGCCGGCTTGGCCTGCAGTTGGCTGTACGCATCCGGCAACAGGCTGTGATAGAGCGACTGTTCGGTGGTGGGGCACAGCAGCAGGGTCTTGCAGGCCAGGCGTTCGAGCTCCCAGATGCGTTGATCGAGGCGCTCCGGAGGCAAGGTTTGGGTGCTGACGCCGAGTACCGCCAGTTCAATTGGCTGGGCGCTATGTCGCGCCTCGGCCACGGCGCTGAGCAGGCTGTCGAGGTTGTCGAAGCCGCTGACCTGCAGGCCGCAGTCTTCTAGTTGATGCTGCAGAGCCTGGCGCGCCAGGTCGTGGTGTTCCAGGGCGGCAGCGCGGCGGCCGAGCAGCGGTGGCCGCGGCAGGTCTTCGGCATCGTCGCGGGCCTTGGGCAGGCTCAGGGTGATCCAGAATTCAGAGCCTTCTTCGGGCGTGCTGTCGACGCCGATCTCGCCGCCCATCTGTTCGATCAGACGCTTGGAAATCACCAGGCCCAGGCCGGTGCCGCCGGCCTGGCGGCTGAGCGAATTGTCAGCCTGGCTGAAGGCCTGGAACAGTTCGCGCAGGTCTTCATCGGACAGGCCAATGCCGGTGTCCTGCACGCTGATGCGCAGCTGCGCGCGGTCGGCGCTTTCGTCTTCGAGCATGGCGCGAATCACGATAGTGCCGGCGCGGGTGAATTTGATCGCGTTGCTTACCAGGTTGGTCAGCACCTGCTTGAGTCGCAGCGGGTCGCCGATCAGCGACAGCGGCGTGTCGCGGTAGACCAGGCTGAGCAGCTCCAGCTGTTTGGCGTGGGCGGCGGGGGCGAGGATGGTCAGGGTGTCCTGCAACAGATCGCGCAGGTTGAACGGAATATTTTCCAACACCAGCTTGCCGGCTTCGATCTTCGAGAAATCGAGAATCTCGTTGATGATCGCCAGCAGGCTGTCGGCGGATTTTTCGATGGTGCTCAAGTAATCCTGCTGACGTGGGGTTAGTTCGCTTTTCTGCAGCAGGTTGGTGAAACCGAGGATGCCGTTGAGCGGAGTACGGATCTCGTGGCTCATATTGGCGAGGAATTCGGACTTGATTCGACTGGCCTCCAGGGCTTCTTTGCGCGCCAGGTCGAGTTCGATGTTCTGGATTTCGATCGTTTCCAGGTTCTGCCGCACGTCTTCGGTGGCCTGGTCGACGCTGTGTTGCAATTCTTCCTGGGCGTTCTGCAGCGACTCGGCCATGCGGTTGATGCCAGAGGCCAGTTCGTCCAGCTCATGGCTGCCGAGTGGCGGCAGGCGGGTTTCCAGGTGGCCGTCTTTGAGCTGGGCGACGCTCTGTTTGATCTGCCGCAGCGGGTCGTTGATCGTGCGGCTCATGCGCACGGCGAGCAGGGCGGTGACCATCAGCCCGGTGGCAATCAGCAGCAGGCTGGCCAGCAGGCTGCGGTAGCCGCTGAGCAGGGTGCTGTGGTGGGACAGCTCCAGCTCGACCCAGCCGAGCAGCCGGGTGTCAGGCTCCCCTGTGGTTTTGCCGGTGATGCTCAGGTGCTGCTGATACACCGGCAACAGAAAGCGCGTGGCGTTCTGGTTGCTGTTCTGCGCGGGTTGCGGCTCGCCAGCTGCCGGCGAGGGATTAAGCATGCTCGGCCCGGCATGGGCCAGGGTGTTGCGTTCGGCGGCGAGAAAACTCACGGCACGCACATCCGGTTGATCGAGTGCCTGGTTGGCAATGCGCTGCAGCACGTCGCTGTCGCCGGCATGCAGCGCTGGTGCGGCCAATGGCGCGAGCTGCTCGATGATCATCTGTCCGCGCTGCAGCAGTTGTCCCTGCAGGCCGGACAATTGCACCCAGGTGAAATAGCCGCCCAACACCAGCGCTAACAGGCTGGTGGGCAGCAGGGTGAGCATGAGCACACGACCTTTAATGCCTAAATCCTTTAACACGCGCTGCCTCCTGTGTTGACCTATGCAGTTTAGCGGCTGAGCCTGTTCTTATGGCAAATGCTGTTGCTCACATTGGCTCTGTTATATGGCCGGGCGAGGTTTGCCGTTATCATGGCGGCCTTCTTTGCTTCTGGATCATCTCGTTCGCCATGAGCCCGCATTACCCAACCATCGCCGATTGCGTCGGCAACACCCCGCTGGTGCGTTTGCAGCGCCTGCCGGGTAACACCAGCAACACCTTGCTGTTGAAGCTGGAAGGCAACAACCCGGCGGGTTCGGTGAAGGACCGTCCGGCGTTGTCGATGATCATTCGCGCCGAGCAGCGCGGCGACATCCAGCCCGGTGATGTGTTGATCGAAGCCACTAGCGGCAACACCGGCATCGCCCTGGCCATGGCCGCGGCGATCAAGGGTTACCGCATGGTGCTGATCATGCCGGACAACTCCACCGCCGAACGCAAGGCGGCGATGACTGCCTACGGCGCGCAGCTGATTCTGGTCGGCGGTATGGAAGAGGCCCGCGACCTGGCCCTGCAGATGCAGGCTGATGGCAAGGGCAAAGTGCTCGATCAGTTCGCCAACGGCGACAACCCGATTGCCCACTACACCAGCACCGGCCCGGAAATCTGGCAGCAGACGGGCGGGCAGATCACCCATTTCGTCAGCTCGATGGGCACCACCGGCACCATCATGGGCGTCTCGCGTTTCCTGAAAGAGCAGAAACCGGACGTGCAGATCGTCGGTCTGCAGCCGATGGAAGGCGCGGCGATTCCCGGTATCCGCCGTTGGCCGCAAGAGTATCTACCGAAGATTTATCAGGCCGAGCGGGTGGACCGCATTATCGACATGGGCCAGCAGGAAGCCGAAGACGTGATGCGCCGCCTGGCGCGTGAGGAAGGCATCTTCTGCGGCGTGTCGTCCGGTGGTTCGGTGGCGGCGATGCTGCGCCTGTCCCTGGAAGTCGAGAACGCGGTGATGGTGGCGATCATCTGCGACCGGGGCGACCGTTATCTGTCCAGTGGCATTTACGACGCCCCGAACACTGATGGCAAGAGCAACTGATGGCCAAGAAAGACGGCGGTCTGCGCTTTCAACCCAGCGGTGGTTCTCGTGCACCGCAGGTGCCGGTGGGCAAGAAGCAGAAGCTCACCATCGAGCGCCTGACCAACGATGGTCGTGGCATCGCTTTCAGCGAAGGGCGTACCTGGTTTGTCAGCGGCGCACTGGCCAGCGAGCAGATTGAAGCGCGGGTGCTGGGTGCCCACGGCAAGGTAGTCGAGGCGCGGGTTGAGCGCATTCTCACCGCCAGTGCTGATCGGCGTAGCGAGGCTTGCGTGCATGCCAAGGTCTGTGGCGGCTGCAGCTTGCAGCATATGCCCCATGCCGATCAGCTTGCCCTGAAACAGCGCATGCTCGCCGAGCAACTCAGCCGCTTGGCCAATCTTGAGCCGCAAGAGTGGGCTGCGCCATTGGTCGGCCCTGAGCTGGGCTATCGCCGCCGCGCACGGATTGCCGTGCGCTGGGACAACAAGGCCAAACGCCTGGATGTGGGTTTTCGCGCAGCGGCGAGCCAGGACATTATCGCCATCAGCGATTGCCCGGTGCTGGTACAACCTTTGCAGCCGATCCTGCGCGCGTTACCCCAGGTGCTGCGTGAGTTGGATAAACCTCAGGCCATTGGTCATGTCGAGTTGTTCAGCGGCAGCTCCAGTGCTGTGCTGATAAGGCATACCGCTGTATTGAGCGAAGCGGACCTGGCCCGTTTGCAGGCGTTCTGCATGGCGCAGAATGCGCAGCTCTGGTTGCACGGTACGGACGAGCCGCAGCCGTTTGATCCAGCGCAGCAGCTTAGTTATCGCTTGGATGCGTTTGCTCTCGACCTGGCGTATCGGCCCGGTGACTTTGTGCAGGTCAACCAGCCGGTGAATGACGCCATGGTCGCGCAGGCGCTGGATTGGTTGGCGCCGCAGGCCGATGAGCGGGTGCTGGATCTGTTCTGCGGTCTGGGCAATTTCGCCTTGCCATTGGCTCAGCGAGTGCGTGAACTGGTTGCGGTGGAGGGCGTGCAAGCGATGGTCGAGCGCGCCGCCGAGAATGCCGTGAGCAATGGTCTGGGCAATGCGCACTTTTTCCAGGCCGACCTGTCCAACCCGCTGGTCGATGCGAGCTGGGCTCAGGGCGGTTTCGCCGCGGTGCTATTGGACCCGCCGCGGGATGGCGCGTTGCAGGTGGTCAAGCAAATGACGGCGTTGGGCGTCAAACGGGTGCTGTATGTGTCGTGCAACCCGACGACCCTGGCCCGTGACAGCGCCGAGTTACTGGCGCAAGGCTATCGGCTGGAACGTGCAGGTATCCTCGATATGTTTCCGCAAACCGCGCACGTCGAAGCGATGGCGCTGTTTGTCAGGCAGTAGATAGAAGCGCCGTATCCCGGCGCTGCAGGGGCGCGCAGGGAGTGCGCCTTAAGTGGTTAAACCGACCGGCTCATAGAAGGCGGCGACTGTTCGGTGTGCATGCCGCGCACCGTAGGGAAGGTAAGCAAGATGGTTCAGGTCAGAGCGCATCAGCCGATCAACGATGACGGCAGCATCAACCTTGAAGCCTGGCTCGGGCATGTGCTGAGCGTCGATCCGGCACTGGATCGCGAAGCCCTGCGCGAGGCCTGCGAGTTCGCCCGTGAGGTTGAGCAGCAGGCCAATGCCGCGAAGAATCTGTGGACTGAGGGCGCGTCGAGTTTTCGCTCCGGTCTGGAAATCGCCGAAATTCTCGCCGACCTCAAGCTCGATCAGGACTCCCTGGTCGCAGCCGTAATCTACCGCTGCGTGCGCGAAGGCAAGGTGCCCTTGGCGCTGGTGCATCAGCGTTTCGGCCCGGTGGTGGCCAAACTGGTCGAGGGCGTGCTGCGCATGGCGGCAATCAGCGCATCCTTGAACCCGCGTGATTCCCTGGTGCTCGGCTCCCAAGCGCAGGTGGAAAACCTGCGCAAGATGCTTGTGGCCATGGTCGATGACGTGCGCGTGGCGCTGATCAAACTGGCCGAGCGCACCTGCGCGATCCGCGCGGTGAAAGAAGCCGATGATGAGAAACGTCAGCGCGTGGCCCGCGAGGTGTTCGACATCTACGCCCCGTTGGCTCACCGCCTGGGCATCGGCCACATCAAGTGGGAACTGGAAGACCTGTCGTTCCGCTATCTGGAGCCTGAGCAGTACAAGCAGATCGCCAAACTGCTACACGAGCGCCGGCTGGACCGTGAGCATTACATCAATGAAGTGATGGGTCAGTTGCGCGTTGAGCTGGAGGCCACCGGGGTCAAGGCTGACATCAGCGGGCGGGCCAAACACATCTATTCGATCTGGCGCAAAATGCAGCGCAAGGGCCTGCAGTTCAGCCAGATTTACGACGTGCGCGCGGTGCGCGTGCTGGTGCCGGAAGTGCGCGATTGCTACACCGCCCTCGGTATCGTGCACACCCTGTGGCGGCACATTCCCAAGGAGTTCGACGACTACATCGCCAACCCCAAGGAAAATGGCTACCGCTCGCTGCACACCGCTGTGCTCGGCCCGGAAGGTAAGGTGCTGGAAGTACAGATCCGCACCCAGGCCATGCACGAAGAAGCCGAACTGGGCGTGTGCGCGCACTGGCGCTACAAGGGCACCGACGTCAAAGCCAGTTCCAACCATTACGAAGAGAAAATTTCCTGGCTGCGTCAGGTGCTCGAATGGCACGAAGAGCTGGGCGATATCGGCGGTCTGGCCGAACAGCTGCGCGTGGATATTGAACCGGACAGGGTTTATGTATTCACTCCCGACGGTCACGCCATCGACCTGCCCAAGGGCGCCACGCCGCTGGATTTTGCCTATCGCGTGCACACCGAGATCGGCCACAACTGCCGTGGCGCGAAGATCAACGGCCGGATCGTGCCGCTCAACTACAGCCTGCAGACCGGCGAGCAGGTGGAAATCATCACCAGCAAGCACGGCACGCCGAGCCGCGACTGGCTGAACTCTAACCTCGGTTACGTCACCACCAGCCGGGCGCGAGCCAAGATCGTCCACTGGTTCAAACTGCAGGACCGCGACCAGAACGTGGCGGCGGGTAAGGTCCAGCTGGAGCGCGAGCTGCAGCGTCTGGCACTGCCGCATGTGGACTTCGAAAAACTGGCCGAGAAGGCCAATATGAAGACCAGCGAGGACCTGTTCGCTTCCCTCGGTGCCGGCGACTTGCGCCTGGCGCAGCTGGTCAACCTGGCGCAGCAGCTAGTCGAGCCGGATCGAGTCAACGAGCAGTTGGAGTTGATTCCACGCAAGGCGCTGGGCTTCAAACCGGGCAAACGCGGCGATATCCAGATTCAGGGCGTCGGCAACCTGCTGACGCAGATGGCGGGTTGCTGCCAGCCGCTGCCGGGCGACCCGATTGTCGGCTATATCACCCAGGGCCGTGGCGTGAGCATCCACCGTCAGGACTGCGCGTCGGTGTTGCAACTGGCCGGTCGTGAGCCGGAGCGGATTATCCAGGTCAACTGGGGCCCGGTGCCGGTGCAGACCTACCCGGTGGAAATCATCATCAAGGCCTACGACCGTTCCGGCCTGCTGCGTGACGTGACCCAGGTGCTGCTCAACGAGAAGCTCAATGTGCTGGCGGTGAATACCCGTTCGAACAAGGACGACAACACCGCGTCCATGTCGATCACCGTGGAGATTCCGGGGCTTGATGCGCTTGGGCGCTTGTTGGGGCGTATTTCGCAGCTGCCGAATATTATCGAAGCGCGCCGCCATCGGGTTTCCTGAGGCGATTACGATCTAACTGGATTTGCCATGTACCAACTCGACGACCTGCTGCACCTGATGGCCCGCCTGCGTGACCCGCTGCATGGTTGCCCGTGGGATCTCAAGCAGAACTACGCGACGATTGTGCCGCACACCATCGAAGAGGCGTACGAGGTGGCCGATGCCATCGAACGCGGTGACTTCGATCATCTGCCGGGTGAGCTGGGCGACCTGCTGTTTCAGGTGGTGTATTACAGCCAGCTGGCGCGCGAAGAAGGGCGCTTCGAGTTTGCCCAGGTGGTTGATGCAATCACCACCAAGCTGATTCGCCGTCATCCCCATGTGTTCCCTGATGGCGATCTGTATGGCGCTGTGGACGTGGCCAAGCTGGAAGAGGCCGCGGTCAAACAACTCTGGGAAGAGATCAAAGCCGAAGAGCGCGCCGAGAAGGCCGCAGCACCGGAGCAACTTTCGTTACTCGACGATGTGCCTGCGGCGCTGCCGTCGCTAAGCCGTGCAATCAAGCTGCAGAAGCGCGCTGCCCAGGTCGGTTTCGATTGGCCCGAGGCCTTGCCGGTGGTCGACAAGGTGCGCGAAGAATTGGATGAAGTGCTCGAAGCCATGAGCGAGAACGACCCTGAGGCGATTAGCGAGGAGATCGGCGATCTGCTGTTTGTGGTCAGCAACCTGGCGCGGCACCTGAAGGTCGATCCGGAAACCGCCCTGCGTGCAGCCAACGCCAAATTCGAGCGGCGTTTTCGTTTTATCGAGCAGGCATTGCGCGAAGCGGGGCGCAACATGGAAGATTGCGCCCTGGATGAATTGGACGCGCTCTGGGGCGAAGCCAAAAAGCTGGAAAAGCGGACCCCGAGTTGTTGATTGTGCGAGTGCGGTCTGCCCGCTGATGGTGGGCACGCCCGCTTTAAATTGATGGTTGGAAAGGTAGGTTATGGCTCTCTCACTACGCGATCAGCTGCTCAAAGCCGGGCTGGTCAATGAAAAGCAGGCCAAGCAGGCCGGCAAGCAGCAGCAGAAACAACAGCGCCTGGTGCATAAAGGTCAGGCCGAGAAGGACGAATCGCAAAAGCTCGCCGCCCAGCAGGCCATGGCTGAGAAAGCCGCACGTGACCAGGAACTGAACCGTCAGCAGCAGGAAAAGATCGAGCAGAAGGCCCGAGCCGCGCAGATCAAGCAGCTGATTGAAGTCTCGCGTCTTCCCAAGCTGACCACCGAGGATTACTACAACTTCGTCGACGACAAGAAGGTCAAGCGTCTGTCGGTCAACACCCTGGTGCGCAACAAACTCAGCAGTGGCTCGCTGGCCATTGTTCGCCACGGCGGCGGCTATGAAGTGATCCCGCGTGAGGCCGCACTGAAAATCCAGGAGCGGGATCCTCAGCGCGTGGTGCTGCTCAACACCCCAACCGAAGCGCCTGATGCCGATGATCCGTACGCGGCCTATCAGGTGCCAGATGATCTGATGTGGTGATAGCACCGAGCATTACCTACAGACACCCACCCACAAAAAAGCCGAGCACTTAGCTCGGCTTTTTTCATCGGACTAACTCAGTCCTGGCGGCCTTCAACGGCTTTGCCGTCGACGGTGCCTTCCTTGAGCATGATCTGGTATTCCTTGCCGTCTTTCTCAACCTGATGCAGGCGTACCAGCAGGAATTCCCAGTCCTTGGCAAACCAGAGGATGGTCTTGCGGCTGCTTTGTGTCGGATCACGCACGCGTTCTACCTTGATGGCGTCGATCAGGCCAGCTTTGGTACGCACGGTTTCTTCACCCAGCACACGGAAATCGTAGGTTTCCACTTCGTCGCCATCGACCACCTGGTAGCTCATGCTCTTGGTGCCGGCGGCCACGTCATATTGCAGGGCCAGTTGGTAGGTCGACTTGTCCAGCAGGCCACGGTTCAGCGGCAGACGCACTGGGGTGTCGCGATCACTGCCGATGACCTGTTTGGCGCTCCAGTCGAAGTCGTGCTCGATCTTCTTGCCCTTGCCCAGGCCGTTGCGTTCATACAGGTAAGTCTGCGGCAGGAATACTTCTTTATCCACGCGCAGAGTGCTTTGTTCTGTCAGGCTGGCGACCAGCATGGAGGCTTCGAAGTTCAGCTTCCATACGCCGTTATCCAGCGCTTCAAGGCTGCGTTCGGCGCTGCCGCTGACGGGCAGTTGCTTCCAGTCGGCGGTGTAGCTGGCGGAGAAGGGTTTCAGCTCGACGGCCAGTGCCGGCAGGCTCAAAAGTGTCAGTGCGAACAGTAAGGCGCGACCCATGGTGTCTCCTTGATTACGTTCGAATTAGCTGTCCAGTGCTCGGTAACAGTTGCTCGTCCAACATCGCCCCCTGCGCGGCCAGCTGCAAACGGCCTTCGGCAAACCAGCGCACGGCCAGCGGGTAAATCACATGTTCTTGCTCGTGTACGCGCTGCGCGAGGCTGCTGGGCGAGTCATCCGACTGTACCGGTACCACTGCCTGTACGACCAGTGGTCCGCCATCGAGTTCCTCGCTGACGAAGTGCACGCTGCAGCCGTGTTTGCTGTCACCCGCTTCCAGCGCCCGCTGATGGGTGTGCAGACCTTTGTATTTCGGCAGCAAGGAAGGGTGGATATTCAGCAGGCGTCCGGTGTAGTGACGAACGAAGCCGGGCGTCAGGATGCGCATAAACCCGGCCAGTACAACAAGTTGCGGATTAAACGCATCAATCGCCTCGACCAGCGCAGCGTCGAAGGCTTCGCGGCCGTCGAACTGCTTGTGGTCGAGCACGGCGGTGGCTATGCCGGCTTGTTTTGCGCGCTCCAGGCCATAGGCATCGGCGCGGTTGGAAATCACCGCGCTGATACGTGCCGGATTGCCGTCATGGGCGATGCTGTCGATCAGCGCCTGCAGGTTGCTGCCGGAGCCGGAGATCAGTACCACCACATTGCACTGTGCTGGCATTAGTGCTGTTTCAGGTTGTTCAATACGACCTGTGCAGCGCCATCGGCTGCTTCACCGATCTGGCCGATCACCCAAGGCTGCTCGCCTGCGGCGGTCAGGGTTTGCAGGGTGACTTCGACCTGATCCTGCGCCACGCAGATGACCATGCCGACGCCGCAGTTGAGTACGCGGTGCATCTCGTGCTCATCCACATTGCCTTTTTCCTGCAGCCAGTCGAAGACCGCCGGGCGCGTCCAGCTGGCCACGTCGACCACGGCTTGCGCGCCTTTTGGCAGTACGCGCGGGATGTTGTCGAGCAGGCCGCCGCCGGTGATGTGGGCCATGGCTTTGACGGCGCCAGTATCTTTGATCAGCTTGAGCAGCGGTTTGACGTAGATGCGGGTCGGCGCCATCAGCAGGTCGGTCAGCGGCTTGCCATCAACTTGAGTGCTTTCGATGTCTGCACCGGAGACTTCGATGATCTTGCGGATCAGCGAGTAGCCGTTGGAGTGCGGACCGGAGGACGGCAGGGCGATCAGCGCGTCACCAGCGGCGACTTTCGAGCCGTCGATGATTTCGGCTTTTTCCACCACACCGACGCAGAAACCGGCCAGGTCGTAGTCTTCGCCTTCGTACATGCCCGGCATTTCAGCAGTTTCACCGCCAACCAGGGAGCAGCCAGCCAGTTCGCAGCCAGCGCCGATGCCGGTTACTACGGTGGCGGCGACATCGACGTTGAGCTTGCCGGTGGCGTAGTAGTCGAGGAAGAACAGCGGCTCGGCGCCACACACCACCAGGTCGTTAACGCACATGGCGACCAGGTCCTGGCCGATGCTGTCGTGCTTGTTCAGGTTCAGTGCCAGGCGCAGCTTGGTGCCGACGCCGTCGGTGCCGGAGACCAGCACCGGTTGCTTGTAGCCCGCCGGGATCTCGCACAGGGCGCCGAAGCCACCCAGCCCACCCATGACTTCCGGACGCGCGGTGCGCTTGGCAACGCCTTTGATGCGTTCGACCAGGGCTTCGCCTGCGTCGATATCTACACCTGCGTCCTTGTAGCTGATGGAGGGTTGCTTGCTCATAGATCCAGGCCTTTAGGGGAAATTCGGATTGGCACCACCGCTTATGGCGGCGGTCTGCGAAGGCGCGCGATTTTATCAGGCTTACCCGGCAGCGGCCACCCGCTAAGGTTGAGGCTGTTGGGGCGGCTGTTTAAGCTCGAAATCTGGCTGTTGTTGGCAGTCTGCGGCTGAAAAGGGCTTTGGAATGCGCCTTAACAGCACCTAAACTCGCACTCTTGAGCCAGCGCCTCCTGCTTTATGTAGCGTGGGTTTGCCGCAACTGTTGTTAAACCTGGCCTGCGTGCCACTTTCCGTCTGTCGAGAACTCATCCATGCGTTTGACCGCTCGCCTGCTTCTAGTTTGTTTGTCGCTGTCCGGCCTGCCGGCGTTTGCCGCGCCGGTAAGTGATTTGTACCAAGTCCGCGAAGCGGTCAGCAGTCAGCAACCGGAAGAACGTGCTGCCGCCCTGAGCCGCGCGCTGGATACCCTGGTGGTGCGCCTGACCGGCAAGGCCGATGCAGCGCAGAACCCGGCACTGGCGGCGCTGCGCAAGGATCCGCAACAGATCGTCAGTCAATACGGCTATGAAGGCGACAAACTGTTGGTCGATTTTGACCCGCTGAGCACCGATCGCAGCCTACGTCAGGCGGGCCTGGCGCTGTGGGGCGCCAATCGTCCGAGCATTCTGCTGTGGTGGTTGAGCGATGCCAGTGATGGCAGTCGCCTGCTCGGTGATGGCCAAGCTGCTGCCGCATCACTTAATCAGGCTGCACAGCACCGTGGCCTACCACTGCGTCTGCCGTTGGCTGACCTTGCCGAGCAACTGGTTGCGGTGCCGGAAAACCTTACGGCGAATGATCCGGCTGCCCTGCGTGAAGTCTCCGAACGCTACGCCACCGATGCTTTGCTGGCCGTTGTGGCAGGCGAAGCAAACGGAACATGGCAGGCTGAGTGGCGCCTGTGGCTTGGGGATGAGCGGGAGCAGGGCACTGTGCAGGGTGCCGATCAAGCCGCGTTGGCCGATGCCATTCTATTGGCGGTCAACCAACGTCTGGCACCACGCTTTATTGTCGCCGCCGGCGCGGCCAGTGGTTTGACCGTGGAAGTGCAGGGCGTTGACCTGGCGCGTTACGCCGAGCTGCAGCGCATTCTTGAGCCGTTCGCGGCGCAACTGCGCAAGGTGCAGGGCGATACACTGACCTTTGCCGTCAATGCCAATCCCGAGCAGTTACGTGCGCAACTGGGCCTGGCGCGCTTGCAGGAAGTGCCGGCAGAAGCACCAGTGGTTGACGCCAGCCAGTCGGTTACGCCGCCGGATACTGCGGCTGAGCCCGCTTCCGCAGTGGTGGCGCCTGACAATGTGCTGAGGTTTCGCTGGTAGACTGCGGCAATTACTCCGGTCCCTGATTTGAAAACCGCAGCTATCGAGCTGCGGTTTTCTTATGTAACGGGGCTCGGGTTTAGTATTTCTGGATAAAACGTTGGCATATGGAGCGCTGGGCATGATCGATTCGCACCGTTGGATATGGATAGTCGCGGCGCTGCTGCTGTGCGGCCTGTTGTACCTGCTGGCGCCGATTCTCTCGCCGTTTCTGATCGGCGTGCTGCTGGCCTATATGGGCGACCCGCTGGTCGACCGTCTTGAGCGATGGAAACTCTCGCGGACTTGGGGCGTGGTGGTGGTCTTTGCACTGATCACCCTGATCATGGCCATCCTGCTGCTGGTATTGGTGCCCATGCTGGGCAAGCAGCTGGTGCGCTTGTACGAGTTGATCCCGGAGATGCTCGACTGGGCACAGAATCAGGCCCTGCCATGGGTTCAACTCAAGCTGGGGCTTAGCGAAGGCTTCTGGCGCTTTGATCAACTGAAAACCGCGTTGTCCGGGCAGTTGGGTAAAACCACCGATATCGTCGGCATGCTGCTGTCCACGGCCACCTCTTCAGGCCTGGCGCTGCTGGCTTGGCTGGCGAACCTGGTGCTGATTCCAGTAGTGAGCTTCTACCTGATGCGCGACTGGGACTTGATGGTCGCCAAGCTGCGCAGCCTGCTGCCGCGCGGTCGTGAAGGCCTGGTTGTGCAGCTGTTCGGCGAATGCCACGAAGTGCTCGGCGCTTTCCTGCGCGGTCAGTTACTGGTGATGCTGGCGCTAGGTGTGATGTATGCCACCGGACTGATGGTGATTGGCCTGGAACTCGGGCTACTGATCGGCGTACTGGCAGGCCTTGCCAGCATCGTGCCGTATTTGGGCGTGGTGGTCGGCATCGGTGCGGCATTAACGGCCGGTCTGTTTCAGTTCGGCATGGACCCCTACCCACTGGTGGCCATCGCTGCAGTCTTTATCGTCGGGCAAATGCTCGAAGGCATGCTGCTGACACCGATGCTGGTGGGCGACCGCATCGGCCTGCATCCGGTCGCAGTGATCTTCGCCATCATGGCCGGCGGCCAACTGTTCGGCTTTACCGGCATCCTTCTGGCTTTGCCAGTGGCAGCGGTGATCATGGTGTTAGTGCGTCATCTGCATGATTTCTATAAACTTTCCGATCTTTACGGTGAGCCAGCCAACGGTTCCGACGAGCCGCCCAACCCAGCATGACACCCATACAACTGCCTTTAGGTGTGCGTCTACGTGATGACGCCACTTTCGCCAATTACTACCCTGGAGCCAATGCTGCGGCGTTGGGCTATGTCGAGCGTCTGTGCGAAGCGGATGCCGGCTGGACGGAAAGCCTGATCTATCTGTGGGGTGGCGAAGGCGTTGGGCGCAGTCATTTGCTGCAGGCGGCGTGTCTGCGCTTTGAGCAGCGCGGCGAGCCGGCGGTGTATCTGCCGCTGGCTGAGGTGGTCGAGTACGGCCCGGCGCTACTGGACAATCTGGAGCAGTGCGAACTGGTCTGTCTGGATGATCTGGATGCGGTGGCCGGGCGCAGCGACTGGGAAGAAGCGCTGTTTCACCTGTTCAATCGTCTACGCGACAGCGGTCGGCGTCTGTTGCTGGGCGCCAGCACTTCACCGCGCGAATTGCCGGTGCAGCTGGCGGACCTGCAATCACGCCTGACTTTGGCACTAGTATTCCAGCTACAGTCACTCTCCGATGAGGACAAACTGCGTGCTCTGCAACTGCGGGCTTCGCGTCGCGGTTTGCACCTGAGTGATGAAGTCGGGCGTTTTATCCTGACTCGTGGTGAGCGCAGCATGAGCGCTTTGTTCGATTTGCTTGAGCGCCTGGATCAGGCGTCATTGCAGGCTCAGCGCAAGCTGACCATTCCCTTCCTGAAAGAAACCCTCGGCTGGTAAAGCTCCCGCCATATAACGCTGAGCCTGCGTGCAGCCAGGCTCAGCGTTTATCTTAGTTTTCCCCTGCCAACTTGCGCTCGTACTGAAAGCGCCAGCGGGTAAACATCAGTGCTGCGCAGAACAAGCTGAAGCTCAGCCCTGTCAGTAGCCAGCCGTACAGAGCTTTGCTCGGGTCGAAGGCCGCAAGAACGCCCTGAATAAAATACAGATTCACCACAAAGCACGCCCAGGCGTGGGCGCGAGCGTTGCCGAGGATCAGACCAGGGGCGAGTAAAAGCAGCGGGGCGAGCTGTACGCCAAGGATCACCCAGAGAAGTTTCCCTGGAACATTGGCGAACCATAGGTTCCACACCAGCAGTAATGCGCCCAGGCCAAAAAAGCTCAGCAGGCTGGCGATGCGGCTGATGCTAAGGCGCGGCTCTAGCCACTCCAGGGGCGGCAGCGGTTTTGCGGTTTTAGCCACGGGTGTTCTCCAGTTTTGCAGCGGTTTGCGCCAGGCGTTGACCGAGTGCGCGGCACAGGGCAATTTCATGTTCATCGAGGGCGCGTTTGCCATCTGCACCAGCATGGTGACTGGCGCCATAAGGGGTCCCGCCACCACGGGTTTCCAGCAATGCAGCTTCGCTATAGGGCAGGCCAGTGATCAGCATGCCGTGGTGCAGCAGGGGCAGCAGCATCGACAGCAGGGTGGTTTCCTGGCCGCCGTGCAGGCTGGCGGTGGAGGTGAACACGCCGGCCGGTTTGCCAACTAGGCCGCCGGTCAGCCACAGGCCGCTGGTGCCATCGAGAAAGTACTTGAGCGGTGCGGCCATATTGCCGAAACGGGTCGGGCTGCCGAGTGCCAGGCCGGCGCAGTTCTTTAGGTCATCCAGGCTGGCGTACAAAGCGCCTTCTGCCGGGATATCCGCGGCCACTGCTTCGCATTCGCTGGAGACAGCAGGCACGGTGCGTACACGCGCTTCGAGGCCACCCATTTCTACGCCGCGTGCAATCTGGCGGGCCATTTCAGCAGTGGCGCCATGGCGGCTGTAGTACAGCACCAGGATGTAGGGTGTGCTCACGGCAGAATCTCCAGAACATTTTCAGGTGGGCGACCGATGACGGCTTTGTCTCCAACGACCAGAATGGGGCGTTCAATCAGTTTGGGCTGGCTGGCCATGGCCGCGATCAGCTGTGTGTCAGTCAGTTGCGGGTCGCTCAGACCGAGAGCCTTGTATTCATCTTCACCCGTGCGCAGTAGCTGCCGTGCGCGGATGCCGAGCTTATCCAACAGTGCCTGCAGCTGGTCGGCGCTCAGCGGTGTTTCCAGGTAGCGCACGATGGTTGGGCTGAGCCCGCGGTCTTCCAGTAATTGCAATGCACTGCGTGATTTCGAGCAGCGCGGGTTATGGTAGAGCGTCATAGCGGTCATGTTCGGGTCGCCGATTACCTTCGATGGTGGCTATTCTAACCGCTAACAGCATTCCCGCCTGCGCTTGTGAGTCAGGTTGTCGGGATGCAAATGGCTAAGGAGAGAGCATGCTGCAACGTGTTAACAACCTGTTGGAGTTCTGGCGTTTTCTGTTGCAGCGCTTTATCGCCGACCAAGGCACCAGCAATGCGGCGGCCTTGACCTACACCACCCTGTTTGCGGTGGTGCCAATGATGACGGTGACCTTTTCCATGCTCTCGGCTATTCCGGCGTTTCAGGATACCGGCGAGCAGATTCAGAGCTTTATCTTCCGAAATTTTGTGCCCTCAGCTGGCGAGACCCTGCAGCAATACCTGCGTGACTTCACTACCCAGGCGCGCCAGTTGACCTGGATTGGTGTAGCAGTATTGGCTGCGACGGCGTTCTGGATGCTGGTGACGATCGAGAAAACTTTCAACACCATCTGGCGTGTGCGTCAGCCGCGTCGGGGTGTTTCGAGCTTTTTGCTGTACTGGGCGATCCTCAGCCTGGGCCCGCTGCTGCTGGGCGGTGGCTTTGCCATCAGCACCTACTTCACGTCACTGTCGCTGATCTCGGGTCCGGATGCTTTGCTTGGGGCGCAGGCCCTGCTGAAATTCATGCCGCTGGTATTCAGTGTGGCCGCATTCACCTTGCTCTATGCGACGGTGCCGAATGCACAGGTACCAGTTCGCCATGCGTTGCTGGGGGGCTTATTTGCAGCGGTGTTGTTCGAAGTGGCGAAGATGCTATTCGGCCTGTATGTGCGCCTGTTTCCCGGTTATCAGCTGATCTACGGGGCATTTGCCACGGTGCCGCTGTTTCTGTTGTGGATCTATCTGTCCTGGTTGATTGTGCTGTTTGGCGCTGAACTGGTCTGCAACCTGGGGTTCTCCCAACAATGGCGCAAGCGCGCAATACCACGCTTGTTGATGGCGCTTGGCGTCTTGCGGGTGTTCTATGAGCGTCAGCAGTCGGGTTTGAAAGTGCGCTTGCTGGACGTGCAGCGTCAGGGCTGGTCTTTGGCGGAACATGAATGGGAAGAGATTTTGGTGTTTCTCGAGCAGCAGAAACTGATTGCCCCGACCGGTTCAGGTTCCTGGGTATTGAGCCGTGATCTTGGCCACTATTCGCTGCAACAACTGCTCAGCCACAGTCCTTGGCCGTTGCCTAGGGCTGAGAATCTACCCGAACAGCTCGACGAAGCCTGGTACCCAGCGCTGCGCAATGGCTTGATGAAGTTGCAGGAAGAGCAAACGGCGCTATTTGGTGAGGACCTGGCGACGTGGTTGCAGGTAGAGGCTGACGCTGCAACATGACGTAAAACGTCAGTTTGCGGCGCTGAACTGGTGGCGCATGATGGCACTGGTGACCATGAAGGTCGCCAAACGCGGTTAAAGGGAAGCTGGCACGCTTTTGGCTATCTGTCCTGCAGATAGCGATCAGGTTGCCAGCAGGGCAGGGATTGGCGGAGTGTGAAGGCGTTATGACAGCCACTAACGGCAAAGTGATTCATTTGTATCAGCGTGACCCGCAAGAGGCCCTTGAGCGCCTCAATCGCATTACTGGCCTGCGCTTCAGCAGCTGGCCGCAGTCGTTGGTCAATTCCAGCCCACCTGAGCCTTCAATCGTCTCGAATTCACCTGAGACCCCAGTCCAGATAGATTCCGATGCCACTTGCGGGCCGGCAGGAATGCTCTCGCGCTAAATGCAAAACCCCGCGTCGGTGCGCGGGGTTTGTGTGTCGCTGACTGCTATCAGGCGAGTGCTTGGCGGCTATCGGTTTGGGGTAATTCGACGGCTTGTACAAACAACTCCTCAACCACCAGGCTGGTTGCCGGTACGGCAGAGCGCAGGCGCACCTGCATCTCTTCAATCTTCTGCTTCACAGGCAGGCGAGCCACGCTGGATAGCAGGATTTTGCTGTGCTGGTTGACGTTGCCATGGTCGACCATCACTTCGCGGCGGGTGGTGCCATCGCGGTAGCTGATCAACAGGGATACGGGCAGGTTGGCCAGCCCTGGCAGGTGCAGCCAGGCGGCAACATTGAACTCAGCGACGCGCCCTTCGTACGGGGTGACCTGCAAGCGGGCGAGGTTGACGATGGCAGATGGCACAGGGCCGACCAACTTATCGAGGGCTTGGGTCATGGTTGTGTTCCAGGCTAATAACGGATCGCATCAAGCGTGATTGCGATGAATTATAAGCTTGGCCCACCCGATGAAACTGTGCGCTCGGCCGACGTTCGGCGTGACCTTTCTCGCACTTTTAGCGTGTTGGTACCGGTGTCTATGCCAGCTGCATTGGGTAGCGGGTGACTGATGCGGTAACCAGATTGGCGGGCGGCAATGGCAGGATCGCCTGGTTGTGTGCGCTGGCCAGTTGCAGCCAGACATTCTCCCCTTCAACAAACTGTCCATTAGGCAGCCATAACCCATGGTGCCAGCCGTTGCCTGGTGCTGGTGTGCTCTGCAGGACGCCGGGGTGGGTCTGGGCACTGGGTGCGCGGCGTAACCAGACCGAGCGCGGCAAGCCTTTAAGGTAGCGCAGGCCCAGGTGCAGACCTTCGCTGTTGAGATGGCGCCATCGCACCAAAGCCAGGGTGGGCGTATCACTGCCGGTGATCAGCAGCACCAGTTGGCCAACCGACAGCTGCGCGGCCTGATCGGCATTGCACAGCAAACGTGCGCCGCCCGCGCTGGCATCAAGCATTTGTGCGCTGGTGCGCAAAGGCCGTTGTTCCAGTAGCTGCGCATGAATAGCCGGTAAACCAACCGCCAGGCTGCATTCAGAGCTATGGTCGGCACGGGTATGCCGACGTTGTTGGCGCCCCAGCCAATGCTGCTGCACACGCTCGAGCAGTTGGCGTTCCGCTTTGCTTTGCAATGGCGCTGGCTCATGCAGCGCCACTAACAAGGCGCCCAGCTCGAAGCGGCGTAGATAGTCGGCACTGCCTTCTGGCGTTTGTGCATAACTCAGGCAGGGCTGCACCTCGGTCAGGTCGATGGTCGGCCCTTCGATCTCATCGTCCTCATCCCAGGGCAGCAAGCGCGCGAGTTCCGCCAGCGGCGATAGGGCGCCGAACAGCAGCGCACATTCGCCATCGGCAAGGTGAAACGGGTTGCTCAGTGCAAGCAACAGCATCTGCTGGTAAATGCCGCGCATGGTGTTTGCCGGTTGCGGTGTAAACGTTGCCGCCACTGGCTCATCCAGGCAATTTTGATGTTCGCCGATCCAGTACAGCAGGTGGCTGTCGCGCCATAAGCTAGGCGGTGGCTCCTGATACAGCTGGTAGTGGCGCAGCAGGCTTTGTGCGAGAAAGTGCTGGGCCATGTACAAGCACCAGGCCAGATGCGGACGTGAGGGCTGGCGGCCTTGCAGGATTTGTAGGAGCAGGCGTTTGAAACCGATGGCCAATTCACTGCACAGGTGTACGAACAATGCCGTGGGGGGATTCTCGCCTTGATAGGCCTTGCTGTAATGCCGGTACTGGTCGCTGAAGCTTTGCAGTGCGCGCTGCCTTTCGAGTAAGGTCATGGCGCTGCGGTTGAGCTTGAAGAGCAGGCTTAGTGCCTGCTGCAAGGCCAGTTCTGCGGGTTGTAAGCGAGCCTGAGCCAGTTGCTCGTTGAGATCGGCCAATGGCGCGACCTCGGTTTCGAGGATGTCTGGCACTTCCAGGCGCAAGGCATCTAACGTCATATCAACCTTATTGAATCAGGGAGCGAATGCATGGCAATGCATTTCCAGGCGATCATTCGTGCTGTTGCGGTTCTAGGCATAGGTCTGATTCTGGCCGGCTGCGCTGAAGACATTGGCGTCGATCAATATGGACGAAAGGTAGCGGTTGAGCGCCTGGAAGGCCAGTGGTTAGTGATTAATTATTGGGCGCAGTGGTGTGCGCCTTGCCGTACCGAGATTCCTGAACTCAATGCCTTGGAAAAACAACTCAAGAAACAGTCTGTGCAGGTGCTTGGGGTGAATTTCGACGCGTTGCAGGGCGAGAAACTCAGTAAGGCCGCGCAAGATATGGGCATTACGTTTACGGTGTTGGCGCAGGACCCGGCCGATCGCTATCAGTTGCCGCGTGCAGAAGTGCTGCCGGTGACGTACATCGTTGACGATCAGGGGCGCATGCGTGAGCGCTTACTGGGTGAACAGACTGCTGCTGGTTTAACGGCTCGCTTGGCTGCACTCAAGGCGGAGGGCTAAGTCGTGGCGCGCATTTGCAAGCATGGTTACGTCAGCGGTGGCGTACAGGGTGTCGGTTTTCGTCACGCGACTGCAACGCACGCTGAGCGTCTGGATCTGGATGGCTGGGTGCGTAACGTGGTCGACGGTCGGGTCGAAGTACTGTTTGAAGGCGATGAGGCTGCTGTGGCTGAACTGGCAAGCTGGTTAGAGCGGGGGCCCGAGGCTGCCGACGTAACCCAGTTGGAACTGCAGAATCATGCCTTGCAGGGGATCGCCGGATTTATCGTACGCCGCTAAATAAGCTCAGGGTTTGACGTACCAGAAGTCGTGCCAGAAACCGACCACCTTGGCGGAGTAGGTGTGTTTGCCCAGGCTGCCGTTATAGCGTGCCAGCGCCCGGTTCAGATCGCCGTTTTCCTTGCGCAGATAGAAGCTGAGGATGGTGCAGCCATAGCGCAGGTTAGTGGCCGTGTCAGTGAGGTTATCTTGCGGCCGGCCCAGTTCGGCTTTCCAGAAAGGCATCACTTGCATCATGCCTTGAGCGCCAACGGATGAGATGGCGAAACGGTCGAAATGGCTTTCGGCATGAATCAGTGCAATTACTAAATCAGGACGTAAGCCCGCCTTGCTGGCTTCACGATGCACGAGCCGCAGCAGGCTCAGGCGCTCCTCAGCATCCGGAATATAGCGGCGCAGGCGTGTGGACATATCCAGCAGCCAGACTTCGGCCTCGAAACGATCCTGAAAGCTGTCCGCCTGGGCCACGGTCTGTTGCAGCAGCGCGCGCAGTTCCGGCTCAGGCGCCTGGCGCACGTCGGCATACGCCGCACCGCAGAGCAGCAGGCTTAGTACGGCGCAGATCAGGCGCTGCCGCATGAATGTGTCAGTCGTTGCCAGGGTCGGCAACCAGGCGGCCGGCGTCTTTGGTTAGGGCCTGCAGGAAGATTTTCTGCAGCTCCGGATCGTTGCGCGTCAGTTCGATCAGACTCTGTTCAAGTTCGCTGGCTTCCTCTTCCAGGCCCAGTTCCGACAGGCGTTTGACTCGGTGAACCCATTGGGCAACGTCATCACCCTCAAGGTCGTCATAAATCAAGTCGTGGGCTTCCTGCAGCTTGCCGCGCAAGGTACGGCTGACCAGCAGTGAGGCATCGGCGCGCGCCGAGCCCTGATCATCTTCAACTGTCAGCAGCAGGGTGCTGATGCGCGTGACATCCTCTTCGGCAAACGGACTGTCGAGCAGGTTCAGGCGCAGGATGCCGTTACGGTCTGTGAGCAGTTCATGGTTCTGTTCGCCGGCCTTGACCCGTACCGGGCGTTCGGCCCACGGCAGGCTGGAATACTCCATGCGCGCATCCTGGCGGCGCTCTTCGAGGCTGGCGAGATTCTGCTGTGAGCGGCCATTCGATTCGACGTTCATTGCCGGGTTAAGCCCTGCAAAGCCATAACTGATCCAGTCTTTGGTGACGCTATCCGGCAGGCTGCCGAGCAGTACCACGTTCAACACGTTGGCGCCGATGCCGCCGACCACTGCCAGTGCTCCTAGCGGTACTTCATAGAGTTCGCGCCAGGGTTGGTAGGGGGTGTAGCGGTCGTAGCGGCGTGTCACGTCAAACGCCGTGACCTCGAAGGTCTTCTGTTCATGCACGCGCACGCGGCGTTGCGGCAACTCCAGCACGCGTGGTTCACCCACATCGATCTGCAGGCTGTGATCGAGCAGTTTACGCTCGACGCGCTCCTCATGCTCGCTGCGTTGCGGCAACTGGTTGGCGCAACCACTGAGTAGCAGACAGCCACCCGTAAGGATGGCGATGAGGCTGAGGGTGTTTCGCTTGAACATGACGACTCTTGCTAAAGGGGCTGAGATCAGTGGCTGATGCGGGCCTGGATAAAGCTCAGGATATCGGCCACAGGCACTGCTTGGGCTTCGGTTTCCTGGCGGCTCTTGTATTCCAGGTTGCCTTCGGCCAGGCCGCGATCGCTGACTACGATGCGATGCGGGATGCCGATCAGTTCCATATCTGCGAATTTGATGCCCGGGCTGGTCTTTTTGTCACGGTCATCGAGCAGTACTTCGAAACCGGCAGCGGTAAGCTCGGCATACAGCTTGTCGGTGGCTTCGCGCACGGCATCGGTTTCGTAGCGCAGCGGCACCAGGGCGATATGGAAAGGCGCAAGGGCGTCATTCCATAGAATGCCGCGGTCATCATTGTTCTGTTCGATAGCGGCCGCCACTACGCGGGAAACGCCAATGCCATAGCAGCCCATGGTCAGCGTGACCGGCTTGCCGTTTTCGCCGAGCACCTGGCAGTTCAGCGCTTCGCTGTACTTGGTGCCCAGTTGGAAGATATGCCCGACTTCGATACCGCGCTTTATTTCCAGGGTGCCTTTACCATCCGGGCTCGGGTCGCCTGCCAGCACGTTGCGCAGGTCCGCTACTTCCGGCAACGGTAGGTCGCGTTCCCAGTTGACGCCGAAATAGTGCTTGTCGTCGATATTTGCGCCGGAGGCGAAGTCGCTCATCAGAGCAACCGAGCGGTCGATGATGCAAGGGATCGGCAGATTGACCGGGCCTAGCGAGCCAGGGCCAGCGCCGATGGCTGCGCGAATTTCGGCTTCGTTGGCGAAAACCAACGGGCTGGCAACCAGTTCCAGGTTGGCGGCCTTGATCTCATTGAGTTCGTGGTCGCCACGTACGATCAAGGCGACCAAGGTGCCTTTTTTCGCGCCGTGCACCATCAGGGTCTTGATGGTTTTCTCGATGGCCAGACCAAAGCCTTGTACCAACGCGTCGATGGTCTTGGTGTTCGGGGTTTCAACCATGCGCATGCTTTCAGTCGCCGCGCCACGGCTGCCTTCGCGCGGAACTGCTTCGGCTTTTTCGATATTGGCGGCGTAATCGGAGCTGTCGCTGAAGGCGATATCGTCTTCGCCTGAGTCGGCCAGTACGTGGAACTCATGGGAGCCAGTACCACCGATCGAGCCGGTGTCTGCCTGCACAGGGCGGAAGTTCAGGCCCAGGCGGGTAAATACGTTGCAATAGGCCTGGTGCATGCGGTCATAGGTTTCTTGCAGCGAAGCCTGGTCGACATGGAAGGAGTAGGCGTCCTTCATGATGAATTCGCGGCCACGCATCAGGCCGAAGCGCGGGCGAATCTCGTCGCGAAACTTGGTCTGGATCTGATACAGGTTGATTGGTAGCTGCTTGTAGCTGTTCAGCTCATTGCGCGCCAGATCGGTGATCACTTCTTCATGGGTTGGGCCGGCGCAGAAATCGCGGCCGTGGCGATCCTTCATGCGTAGCAGCTCAGGACCGTACTGCTCCCAGCGACCCGATTCCTGCCACAGCTCTGCTGGCTGAATGCCGGGCATCAGCACTTCCAGCGCGCCAGCGGCATTCATTTCCTCGCGCACGACCTTCTCAACCTTGCGCAGCACACGCAGGCCCATGGGCAGCCAGGTATACAGGCCAGAAGCCAGCTTGCGGATCATGCCGGCACGCAGCATCAGCTGATGGCTAATCACCACGGCATCGGACGGGGTTTCTTTCAGAGTCGAGAGCAGGAACTGGCTGGTACGCATATTTGGCTGTTCTGTCGGTTGCAAGGGATTTTGAATGGCCCGCATTGTACGGTGCCTGTACAGATGCGTACAGGATGATGGCGTGTGCTTATAAAAGGAGGGGAGTGTGTCGATATTGACGGCGGAAAAGGTGCAGGCGCTGATTCGGGCGGGGCTACCGATGGCAGAAGACATCAATCTGTGTATTGATCGACTGGACACAGAAGGAGCACTGGCGCGGGTGCCATTTCACAGCAAGCTGGTGCGTCCCGGCGGCACCTTGTCCGGCCCGACCATTATGGCCCTGGCAGATGCGGCGATGTATGCGGTGGTGCTGGGCAGTCTCGGCCGGGTGGAAATGGCCGTGACCTCGAATTTGAATATCAACTTTCTGGTTAAACCCAAGCCGGTTGATCTACTAGCCCAAGCGCGGATATTGAGATTGAGTCGCAGGCAGGCTGTTTGCGAAGTGTCGGTGTATTCGCAGGGTAATGAAGATGAGTTGGTGGCGCATGTAACGGGAACTTACGCGTTGCCATTGTAAGTTTTATCAGGCAAGAAAAAGCCCGACCTAGGTCGGGCTTTCTTTACCAGCTAAACAGTCTGAATTACAGAACGCTTAGTGGGTATTCAACGATCAGGCGGAAATCGTTCAGGTCGGCCGAGTAGTTATCGTTCTGCGAGCTGTTTGCTCGGTAGATTGCGCTGCGAATGCGGAAGGACAGATCCTTGGCCGCGCCGTTCTGCACTACATACTTGGTCTCGAAGTTGAATTCGTTCTCTTCACCGTCTTCAACGCCTACGCCCCAATCAGCATTATCGCCAGTGATATAGCGAGCCATGAAGCTCAGGCCTGGCACGCCATAAGTTGTCATGTCCAAGTTATAGTTGGCTTGCCAGGACCGCTCATCCTTGCTGTTGAAGTCGGAGATTTGGACGGAGTTGCCCAGCCAAATTGTGCCGCCGCCATCAATGCCATAGTCGTGGCCGGTGTCACCGGTAGAGCGCTGGTGAACAATACCAAAGCTATGAGCGCCGATGGAGTAAACGGCACCGAGGCTCCAGATTTTATTGTCTACTTCACCAGCAAGGGCTTTGCCCTCATCATCGGTTTTATAGAAGTTAAAGTCGAATGCCAGCGCCTGCTCGTCAGCGATTGGCAGGTTGTAGTTCAGGTTGACGTATTTCTTTTTCCAGAAATCTTCAATATCGGAAGCGTGGATGGCGCCGCTGAAGTTTTCGGTAAAGCTGTAGCTTGCGCCGACGATATTTGCTGATTTCAGCGTGTGGCCTTTTTTGGTTTTGCTATCACGGCTTGTTGCGGTTTGAGAGTTGAGAGCGGTGAAACGACCTGCGCTCAGCTCTAAACCTTCGATTTCATTGCTAACCAAGTACGTACCGGTTGCAACTTCTGGAAGGATGCGGGCGTCGTCGGTGGAAAATACCGGGCTGCCAACGAACTGGTTACCGTGTTTCAGCACGGTGTCGGAGATACGGAACTTGATTGCGCCGCCAACTTCAGTCTGGGTGTCATCACCACGACCATCGTCGGTTGTTGCGAACTGGCCAGTGCCAGTACGGCCTCGGCCGCTATCCAGTTTGATGCTGCTCAGGCTGTGCGCATCGAAGCCGACACCAACGGTGCCTTGGGTGAAGCCGGATTCGAACAGCAGGCGGATACCCAGGCCAGTTTCTTCGATGTAGCCATTTTCTTTGGCGTTGTAATCATCGTCGCTGCTATTGGCGCCGTTCTTGAAATCACGGTTCAGGTACAGAGCGCGATTGAAGATATTGAAGCTACTGTCTTCAACAAAGCCCTTGGATTCGGACTGGCTGGAAGCCACTGCCATTTGGGTGGTGCCCGCTGCTACTGCGAGGGCGATTACGCTCCACTTCATCACTTGCATCGTGATTGCTCCTTTGGTTTAGAAAAGTTGCGCCGTCCGGCTGGTTGTTATATGGACGACTCTTTCTTTTTGTGTCGGCGGTAACTTATAGCACGCTGCCAATGTTGGCGATAGTTGCAATCTATTCATTACGATTTCTTCACGGCTGTGTCGCAAAAGCTTATGAGTCATGTCGCATTTTTGTAGATGCACTTGGCGTGATCACAGTCAAAGCTGACGGATTTTTGCGCCTGAATGTTGGTCGCATGGGCTGCCAAACGGTGCAGGTCGATTCGTCACAGTTTGCTTAGCAATAGTCGTGCACAAAACCCTAAAATCTGAATTTTTATCTTCGATTTGATCTTTCCGATCAAGGTTTTCGGGGGTTGCGTCGGTTTACGTCAGGTTTTTCAGCGGTTCCATCTGTTTTTTATGGGGCTGATAGGCGTTTTTCTGGGCTGATTCTGTTCTGTTTTCAATTGCTTGCTGTCTTGCGCTTGTGGTGCGGCAGGAGGCTGTTCTGTGAGGATTACAGAAGGGAACAGTTTTGGTGCGCTTGTTTGGGGTGGTATTGGGGTGTGCTGTCTATTGGTGCGCTGAGGTGGGCCTGGTTCGCGGGTGCCACGTTTTCAGCTTCGGCGTATCCTGCTCGGCCCATACTTACTGCCTGGGCGGCAGTAAGATCGCTGGCCAAGTATCACTGTGTGCTGGGTTCGAATGCGTTCAATACTAGTCAGTGGGTTTTCTAATAGGTGGATGGTTATGTTCGTTCTGGATTCACGTTTGCAGCAAGATACAGCCTGGGTCGGGGATTACCCGTTATGCAGCCTGCTGCTGATGAATGATGCGCAGTACCCCTGGTTTATCCTGGTGCCGCGTCGTGAAGACGTCAGTGAGTTGTTCCAGCTGGATGGTGCTGACCAGCTGCAGCTATGGCAGGAAACCAACGGCCTTGCCGAAGTACTCAAGGATTGTTTTGCAGCGGACAAAATGAATGTCGCGACCTTGGGCAATGTGGTGAGTCAGCTGCATATGCATGTCATCGTTCGGCGTCGCGAGGATGCTGCATGGCCGGCGCCTGTTTGGGGTAAGCATCCAGCGCAGCCATACACGCCTGAGCAATTGGCCGTATTGAAAGCCCGTTTACGCCTGGTTTTGACCGGGAATTTTTGTTTTGCTGAGAGCTGACAGGTGGACATAGACGAACGCATTAACGACTTGCAAAGCCGGTTGGCCTTTCAGGACGACACTATTCAGGCGCTCAATGATGCGCTGGTGGCGCAACAGCGGCTTCTGGAGCGTTTGCAGCTGCAGGTGGCTGCGTTGATCAAGCGTCAGGATGAAGTGAGTTCGCAGTTCGGGATGACTGAGGATGAGGCGCCGCCGCCCCATTATTGATTGTCCATAAACGCAAAAGGCCCGCAATGAGCGGGCCTTTTGCGTTGTGGCATTTAGCGCCGTGCGGGCAGTGCGGCGATGACATCTTCGGCTTGTAAGCCTTTGTCACGTTGCATTACGGCAAACTCAACTCGCTGGCCTTCGACCAGTACACGGTGGCCTTCACCGCGGATGGCCCGAAAGTGCACGAAAATGTCGTCGCCCGAGTCACGCGAGATAAAGCCGAAACCCTTCGAGGTGTTGAACCACTTAACGGTACCTGTTTCGCGGTCGCCCAGATCTTGCGAGCTTGAGGTGTTGCGCGATTTAAGGCGCAAGTTGGCCGCCAGGTGAACGGCTACGGCGGCAGCGATAATAAGTAGGCTAAACAGGCTGGCCGGTTGGTTGGCAATGACTGGCAGTGGGGCGAGCAGAATCAAGGCTTGCAGCAGCGTGCCGAGTACCAGCAATGCGGAAACCAGGTTTTGCGCTTGGTGGCGCAGACCGGCATGCCAGATAGGCAGTTGTGGGGCAAGCAGAAGGTTCAGCAAGCCAAACAGAGCAAGGCACAGTGCGCTGGGTTGTTCCAGGAGTGGTTGGGGCGTGTCGCCAAAGTGGGGAGCAAAAGAAAGCAGCAGGGCGAGGGCGCCCGTCAGAAGGTGGACAATTTTCAACATGTTCAATGGGCTCGCTTAATTCAAAGAGTCAGCAGAAATGGCTGGCTGCGCGTATTGGGCATTGCAAGGGGAGTAGTAAAAGCGCGTGGTACCAGCCTATGTGCTGACCTATGGATGCAGGTCAGCAGCACGGCACGTATTTAACAGCAAAGAGGTGGGGTTCTCAATCAAGCACTAAGCGCTGTTTCACTTGGTATGGGGCTTATCTGGTTGCGGCCATCACGCTTGGCTTGATAAAGCGCGTCATCGGCACGTGTGAGCAAGGTTTCCAGTGTGTCACCGCGTTCGGCAAGGGCGAAGCCGAAAGACGCGGTAATGCTGTCGAGTACTTCATCTGTGCGGCGCACTTTGATGCGTAAAGACTGGATCTTCAGGCGTAATTGTTCGGCAAAGGCATAGGCCGTGGCGTTATCAAAACAATCGCGAAGGATGATGCAGAATTCTTCGCCGCCGTAACGTGCTGCTATGGCGCGAGCGGGAAGTAGGTCGCGCAACAACTGGCCAACGTGCTGAAGGACGCGATCACCCAGGGGGTGACCGTATTGGTCGTTGAACTGCTTGAAGTGATCGATATCGAGCATCACCAGTGCGACACCGTCGTGTTCTGTACTCAGTGTCTGCTCTAGCAGTTTGCTAAAGGCGTTGCGGTTGAACACCTGAGTCAGGCTGTCCAGTGTCGCGGCGATGTGCGCGCGCTCAAGCTGGCTGCGCAGGCTCTTGATCTCTTGCTGGGCGGCATTTAGGCGGTAGAGGAATTTGTCTTGCTGGTCCTGCATTAACTGCGTGCTCTGCTGCAGTTCATTCAAAACATTGGGCAGGTCATCAATGACTGGCTCATGCAGGGCGGCTAGGCCGTGCTCAAGACTGATTTGATAATTGCGGCTGCCGATGATGCTGCGCGATACATTGCCTTCGATGTCGTCGACCAGTTCGATGACCTGCTGTTGGCCGGCACGCGCCTCTTCGAGCTCACCATTGATGATGTAGTCGCGGAACAGCTTGGCTGCGGTTTCAGGCGGGAAACTGTCAAAGTCGGCGACGGTTTTTTCCAGGCGACGATTGAGTTCGGGTTCCAGGCCTTTGCTGTAGGTGTACCAGAGGGCGTAATGCACGGGGTTGGGAGGGATGTCATGGCGCATCATGAGTGGTACCGCCTTCTTCAGAAGCGCCGCAGCGTCGCGGGTTTCCTCGGGGTACAGTTCCAAAATGCTGGGAGCTTTAGCGGGTTTGTTCATGCACGTCACTGTGGCCAAGTTGCAATTGACCAAAGCATAGAACAGCTGCTGGGCAAGCGCCTAGCAAAAGGCCCGCAGAAGCGGGCCTTTTGCATGATTTACCTACGCGGCTAGAAGGCTGCGCAGCATCCAGGCGGTTTTTTCATGCACCTGCATGCGCTGGGTCAACAGGTCCGCAGTGGGCTCGTCGCTGACTTTGTCCAGCAGTGGGAAGATGCCACGGGCTGTACGCACGACGGCTTCCTGCCCTTGAACCAGCTGCTTGATCATATCTTGTGCGCTTGGTACGCCTTCCTCTTCTTTGATCGAGGAAAGGCGGGCGTAAGCAGCGTAGGTACCGGGCGCTGGGAACCCCAGGGCACGAATGCGTTCGGCAATCTGGTCGACGGCCAGCGACAGTTCGGTGTACTGGCCCTCAAACATTAAGTGCAGAGTGTTGAACATCGGGCCGGTGACGTTCCAATGAAAATTGTGGGTTTTCAGGTACAGGGTGTAGGTGTCTGCGAGTAAGCGCGACAGGCCTTCGGCGATGGCTGCGCGGTCCTGTTCGGCAATTCCAATATTGATTTCCATACCATTTCTCCTCTCAGGTGGCTCGGGGTTTGGCTGCCCGCATAATGGGCAGAGACTACCATGGGTTTTACCGAGCTTTATCGTGGTTTATATCAATGCGAGTGATGATTGGAGGCTATTAAGGGGTGTGGGTTCAATTTTTCTTGGGTTAACGATGTGCCAGTTCTGGGTGCTGTTGCAGGGTCTGGTTGAATAGCTCGACCCAGTGCGCGCTGAATTGCCGCCCGGCGAGGTTGTTGATTTCCAAAATGGCGCGCAGGAGTGGGCGTTTATTCAGAGTCTGGTGCGCGCGCTCATGGGTGCGGGCTTCAAAGGTGTCGACGATATTGATTATCAGGGCGCCGGGGCTGGTTTCGATCTCTTTCAGGCCTTTAGGGTAACCGCTGCCGTCGGCGTGCTCCTGATGCTGCACCGTTATTTCAGCCGCAGCATCCCAGCGTGGCATCCGCTTGAGCAGGTCGTAAGCGAGCCGCGGATGGGATTGCATTTGCCGGCGCTCCTCGCGGTTAAAGTGGGCTTCCTTGTGCAGCATCTCCAGTGGCAGAAAAGCCATGCCCAGGTCGTGCAGGCAAATGGCTGCGGCCAGTTGCTCAGGTTGTTCCGGGTTGCCGCCCATTTGGTTGATCGCTAGGGCCAGGTCAAGCTGGCGCAGGCCGCGACCTTGCCAGAAGTGTGAGCGGCGTTCGCTGGCTTGCATCAGGTCGACAAAGAACAGCAGGTCAGCGTCGGGTTCGATCCCGTAGCGTCTGAGTAGGTCAGCGGCAGCTGGGTTGTCTGCAGCAACAACCTCAGGAGGTGTGGAGCTGGGATCAAGCTCTTGTAGTAGTGCGCTGCGGATGCCGATTTGTTGACTTGTTGGCGCGATAGCCAGTGCGCTGAGAGAGCGGCTGAGTGCCTTGCTTTGAGCCGGACTAAGCTGTGGCGCTTGGCCCCCAAGGGCATGGCGGATCTGTTCTTTCAGGTGATCGAGGGTCAGTAGCAGGATATCGCCGAGTAGGCTGTCGAAGTGCAACTGGCCTTCGCGCAGGCACGACAGCACATCTTCCATGGCTTGCGGTACGCTCATCAGCGAATCTAGGCCGATATAGCCCAGGTTTCCCTTGAGGGTGTGTACCAGGCGAAATAGCTCGCGCAGGCGCTCGCGGTCATCGGGGGCGTGCTCAAGCTCGATCAGTAATTGCTCGCAACGCTGGAATTGTTCGCTGGATTCCAGGCGAAAGTCAGCCAGCAAATCACTGGGTATTTCAGCCAGGTTCGGTGTGGCCATAAGCCTCTCCACTTATCGACAGTTAAAGAGCTGCATGCCTGAGTATAGGAAGGGCTGACAAAAGCGCGTGGGGCGGCGGCTGCAAGTGGCGGCTTAACCATATATAATCCCGCGCTTTGCCGCTTTTGTCGGGCGAACAGTGGGCTGCGTATGCGCCGCTGATCGTTGCGCGCCCCTTAAAGGCAGCACAATTGCGGAAAATGGCGCCTGCGCCAGCCGGTTGACCGGCCCACGAGCGTCGCATTCATTGCGGCCCAACGAATTCAAGACTCAAGAGAAGCGACCACCACCATGATGCGCAGCCATTATTGCGGCCAACTGAACGAGAGCCTGGACGGCCAGGAAGTCACCCTTTGCGGTTGGGTACATCGCCGTCGTGACCATGGCGGGGTGATTTTCCTCGACATTCGTGACCGTGAAGGTCTGGCTCAGGTGGTATTCGACCCGGATCGCGCGGCGACTTTCGCCACTGCCGATAAAGTACGCAGTGAATACGTGGTGAAAATCACCGGTAAGGTGCGTCTGCGTCCGGCCGGTGCCGGCAACGCTAACATGGCCTCCGGCGCTATCGAAGTGCTGGGTTATGAGCTGGAAGTTCTGAACGAAGCGGAAACCCCGCCGTTTCCGCTCAACGAATACACCGACGTCGGCGAAGAAACCCGTCTGCGCTATCGCTTTATCGACCTGCGTCGCCCGGAAATGGCGGCCAAGCTGAAACTGCGTTCGAGCATCACCAGCAGCATTCGTCGCTACCTGGACGACAACGGCTTCCTTGATGTGGAAACGCCGATCCTCACCCGTGCCACACCAGAAGGCGCGCGTGATTATCTGGTGCCGAGCCGCACTCATGCCGGCAGCTTCTTCGCTCTGCCGCAATCGCCGCAGCTGTTCAAGCAGCTGCTGATGGTCGCCGGCTTTGACCGTTACTACCAGATCGCCAAGTGCTTCCGCGACGAAGACCTGCGTGCTGACCGTCAGCCGGAATTCACCCAGATCGACATCGAAACCAGTTTCCTCGATGAAGCCGACATCATGGCCATCACCGAGAAGATGATTCGCCAGCTGTTTAAAGAAGTGCTGAACGTCGAGTTTGGTGAGCTGCCGCATATGACCCTGGCCGAAGCCATGCGCCGCTTTGGTTCCGACAAGCCAGACCTGCGTAACCCGCTGGAACTGGTGGACGTAGCTGACCAGCTGCAAGCAGTCGACTTCAAGGTGTTCAGCGGCCCGGCCAACGATCCGAAGTGCCGCGTTACCGCACTGCGCGTACCGGGCGGGGCGAGCATGCCGCGCAGCAAGATCGACGAATACACCAAGTTTGTCGGCATCTACGGCGGCAAGGGCCTGGCTTACATCAAGGTCAACGAGCGCGCCAATGGTGCCGAAGGCCTGCAGTCGCCGATCGTCAAGAACATCCCACTGGACAACATCAACGTGATCCTTGATCGCGTCGGTGCCGTGGATGGCGACATCGTGTTCTTCGGTGCCGACAAGGCCAAGATCGTCAGCGAGGCCCTGGGCGCGCTGCGCATCAAGCTGGGTCATGACCTCAACCTGCTGACCTGCGAGTGGGCGCCGCTGTGGGTCGTCGACTTCCCAATGTTCGAAGAGAACGACGACGGCAGCCTGACTGCAATGCACCACCCGTTCACTGCGCCAAAATGCAGCCCGGCTGAGCTGGAGGCTAATCCGGCGGCTGCGTTGTCGCGTGCTTACGACATGGTGCTCAACGGTACCGAGTTGGGCGGCGGTTCGATCCGTATCCACGACAAGTCCATGCAGCAGACCGTTTTTCGCGTGCTGGGCATCAGCGAAGACGAACAGCAGGAGAAGTTCGGCTTCCTCCTTGATGCCTTGAAGTTCGGCGCACCACCCCATGGTGGCTTGGCCTTCGGTTTGGATCGCTTGGTGATGCTGATGACCGGTGCGCAGTCGATCCGCGAAGTGATTGCCTTCCCGAAAACCCAGAGCGCGGCCTGTGTGATGACTCAGGCGCCGGGTGAGGTGGATAACAAGTCGCTGCGTGAACTGCATATTCGCCTGCGTGAGCAGCCGAAAGCGGAATAAAGCGTCACAAGAAGCCTGGTTTACCAGGCTTCTTCTTTATAGCGGCCTGAGAGACTCGAACTCTCCCGCCTCGAAATCGAATATGAAACAACCGGAGTGAGTTATGGCTGGTCATTCCAAGTGGGCCAACATCAAGCACCGCAAAGGGCGTCAGGACGCCAAGCGCGGCAAGATATTCACCAAGCTGATTCGTGAGTTAACGGTCGCTTCCAAACATGGCGGTCCGATCCCGGCGGACAACCCGCGTTTGCGTCTGGCGGTGGACAAGGCGCTGACCAACAACATGTCGCGCGATGTAATCGACCGTGCCATCGCCCGTGGTGCCGGCAATAACGAAGCCGATAACGTGGTCGAGCTGAGTTACGAAGGCTATGCGCTGGGCGGCGTGGCGATCATCGTTGAAGCCATGACGGACAATCGTAATCGCACGGCGGCTGAAGTACGGCATGCCTTTACCAAGTGTGGTGGCAATCTGGGTACCGATGGTTCGGTGGCCTATATGTTCGATCGCAAGGGGCAAATCAGCTTTGCTGCAGGTGTGAGCGAAGATGCCTTGATGGAAGCCGCGCTGGAGGCCGGTGCCGATGACGTGGAAATGGCCGAAGACGGCTCAGCGCTGGTGTCCACCAGCTTCGCTGATTTCCATGGGGTTAACGAGGCGCTCCGTGCGGCTGGCTTCAAGGCTGCAGAGGCGGAAATTGCCATGATCCCGTCGATCAGTGCACCGATTGCCGATCTGGAAACTGCGCAGAAAGTCATCAAGCTGATCGACATGCTCGAAGACCTTGATGATGTGCAAGAGGTCTACCACAACGCTGAGATTCCTGACGAGATCATGGAGCAGCTTGGCTGAGTGTTTGCGGGTAGAGCAGAGCCGGAGGTGTTCAGGTTATTGGCCTGAGCACTCCGGTTTTTTTATGGCTGGTTGTCTAGGCTGCTAAGCGGCATGCCGCTGTGACCCGATATGAATGATGTGCGGTCATTTTTATAACCTGCGCCGGATGACGCGGGCTAAGGCGGGCTCTATACTCGCGAGCTGGATAAATAGACAGTGTGTCGGCCAAATTGGCAGGCGCCTTGAGTGGGCGGTAAGGCATGACCTTGATCCTTGGCATCGACCCCGGCTCGCGCATCACCGGTTACGGTGTGGTGCGTGATACTGGGCGCAACTGCGAATATGTCGCCTCGGGCTGCATTCGCACGGGCAATGGTTCGATGCCAGAGCGTCTCCAGGTCGTGTTTCGCGGTGTACGCGAGGTGATCGAAACCTACGGGCCAGTGACCATGGGCATCGAACAGGTGTTTATGGCGCGCAACCCGGATT
The DNA here is from genome assembly GCF_012985775.1 of Pseudomonas sp. WS 5011. Taxonomy (NCBI): domain Bacteria; kingdom Pseudomonadati; phylum Pseudomonadota; class Gammaproteobacteria; order Pseudomonadales; family Pseudomonadaceae; genus Pseudomonas; species Pseudomonas sp. WS 5011. Next base: position 18,204 of record NZ_JAAQXA010000019.1, on the reverse strand, counting down.
CAGCGCTCAAGCTCGGTCAGGCGCGCGGTGTGGCCATCGTTGCGGGTATTGAGGCGGGGCTGGATATTGCCGAATACACCGCGACTCAGGTCAAACAGGCCATTGCCGGCACCGGTGGCGCGGATAAGGAGCAGGTGCAGATGATGGTCATGCACTTGCTCAAGCTGGTGCAGAAGCCACAGATCGATGCTTCTGACGCCTTGGCGATTGCCCTGTGTCATGCCCACCATCGGCAGAGCCTGATTCCTCATGGCCTGGTCGGTGCCAAGCGGCGTGCCGGTCGCCTTCGTTTGTAACGTCATTTTTAAGGAAAGTTGCGGTGATCGGACGTTTGCGTGGCACCTTGGCGGAAAAACAGCCGCCGCATGTGATTATTGACATAAATGGTTTGGGTTATGAGCTGGAAGTGCCCATGACCACCCTGTACCGTTTGCCCGCAGTGGGCGAGCCACTGACCCTGCACACCCATCTGGTGGTTCGCGAAGACGCGCATCTGCTGTATGGCTTTTTTGAGAAGCGCGAGCGTGAGTTGTTTCGCGAGCTGATTCGCCTTAACGGCGTCGGCCCGAAGCTGGCGTTGGCGCTGATGTCCGGCCTGGAGGTCGATGAGTTGGTGCGTTGCGTGCAAGCGCAAGACACGTCGGTGCTGGTGAAAATCCCGGGTGTTGGCAAGAAAACCGCCGAACGCCTGCTGGTTGAGCTGAAAGACCGCTTCAAAGCCTGGGAAACCGTGCCTGGCATGTCGCACCTGGTGGTGGAACCTCGCGGCGGTAGTGCAGTCACAAGCGCGGAGAATGATGCAGTCAGCGCACTTATTTCGCTCGGCTACAAACCCCAGGAAGCCAGTCGCGCCGTCTCAGCTATTAAGGAAGACGGTTTGAGCAGTGAAGATATGATTCGTCGAGCCCTGAAGGGAATGGTCTAGTGCTAGAAGCTGATCGCCTGATTACTGCTGCCCCGCGTGACCGTGATGAGCAAGTTGACCGTGCCATTCGCCCACTTAAGCTGGCCGAATACATCGGTCAGCCGAGTGTGCGCGAGCAAATGGAGCTGTTTATACAGGCGGCCCGTGGACGCAGCGAAGCGCTGGATCACACGCTGATCTTCGGTCCGCCCGGTCTGGGCAAGACCACTTTGGCCAATATCATTGCCCAGGAAATGAATGTCTCGATCAAGAGCACCTCGGGCCCGGTGCTGGAGCGTCCGGGTGATCTGGCGGCGTTGCTGACAAATCTGGAGCCGGGTGATGTGCTGTTTATCGATGAAATTCATCGCCTGTCGCCGATTGTCGAAGAAGTGCTGTACCCGGCTATGGAAGACTTCCAGCTCGACATTATGATCGGCGAAGGCCCGGCTGCGCGCTCGATCAAGCTTGATCTGCCGCCGTTTACCCTGGTCGGCGCCACCACGCGCGCCGGCATGTTGACCAACCCCTTGCGTGATCGCTTCGGCATCGTCCAGCGGTTGGAGTTCTATAACACCGAAGACCTGGCCACCATTGTCATGCGTTCGGCGGGGATTCTCGGCCTGCCCATCGAGCCACACGGCGCCTTTGAGATTGCCCGACGCGCCCGCGGTACACCACGGATTGCCAACCGTCTGCTGCGCCGTGTGCGCGACTTCGCCGAGGTGCGTGCGCAAGGCGATATCACCCGTGAGATCGCCGACCTGGCGCTGAATCTGCTGGATGTTGACGAGCGTGGCTTTGATCACCAGGACCGACGTTTACTGCTGACCATGATCGAGAAGTTTGACGGCGGGCCGGTGGGCATCGATAACCTCGCGGCTGCCATCAGTGAAGAACGCCACACCATTGAGGACGTGCTTGAACCCTATCTGATTCAGCAGGGTTACATCATGCGCACCCCGCGCGGCCGGGTGGTGACTCGGCATGCCTACTTGCACTTTGGCCTGAACATACCCAAGCGCATGGGTGAGCTGCCCACGGCTGACTTGTTCGAGCGTGATGATGATTAACAAAAAATACTTGTCGAAGACGATTGGCAAGATCAGGAGCTGGCACTAGAGTATGCGCGCGCAAAACGGAGTTACGCCGTTCACCCATCGTTGTCGGGTTTATTTCGAAGACACTGATGCAGGCGGCATCGTCTACTACGTCAATTACCTCAAATTTATGGAACGGGCTCGTACCGAGCGCCTGCGTGATCTGGGCTTTCTCCAGTCTACGTTGGCCGAGGAGGGCCTGTTGTTCGTTGTGCACTCGGCTGAAGCGCGCTACCACGCGCCAGCCAGGCTCGACGATGAGTTGCTGGTGAGCGCTGAAGTGAGTGAATTGAACCGTGCCAGCCTGCGTTTTCGTCAACAGGTCAGGCGAGCAACGGATGATACGCTGCTTTGTGAAGGGCAGTTTATGGTGGCCTGTGTGCGCGCCGACAATTTGAAACCCCGGGCTATTCCCCAAGCTCTGCACACGGCCTTTGCCGGGCAGGGCGGCGCGGGTACATCTAGAGCAGGAGAGTAAGCGTGGAAGCCAACGCCGTTGACCACATGTCAATGTGGAGTCTGATCAGCAACGCCAGTCTGGTGGTGCAACTGGTAATGCTGACACTGGTGGCCGCATCGGTCATGTCCTGGGTCATGATCTTTCAGCGCACTGCGCTGCTGCGGGCAGCCAAGCGCGCCCTGGATAACTTCGAAGAGCGCTTCTGGTCGGGTATTGACCTGTCAAAGCTCTACCGCCAGGCGGGCAGCAACCCGGACCCGGACTCAGGTCTGGAGCAGATTTTTCGCGCTGGCTTTAAAGAATTCTCGCGCCTGCGTCAGCAGGCCGGTGTCGATCCGGATGCAGTGATGGATGCCGTAGCGCGTGCTATGCGCGTGGCCATCTCGCGTGAAGAAGAGAAGCTTGAGCAGAGCCTGCCGTTTCTCGCCACGGTCGGTTCCACCAGCCCGTACATCGGTCTGTTCGGTACCGTGTGGGGCATCATGAACTCCTTCCGTGGCCTGGCTCAGGTGCAGCAAGCGACGCTGGCTACTGTGGCGCCGGGTATTGCTGAGGCGCTGATTGCTACTGCTATTGGTTTGTTTGCCGCGATTCCTGCAGTTATTGCCTACAACCGTTTCGCCGCCCGTGGCGAAATGCTGATCGGTCGTTATTACACCTTCGCTGACGAGTTCCAGGCGATTTTGCACCGTAAAGTCCACACCAGCGACGACTAAGCCTTAGGCGCTCTTAAGAAAGGTTTTAAGTCATGGCCAGAATTCGCAACAGACGCAAGCCCGTCGCCGAGATGAACGTGGTGCCTTACATCGATGTGATGTTGGTATTGCTGGTGATTTTTATGGTGACCGCGCCCATGCTCAACCAGGGGGTCAAGGTCGATCTGCCGAAAGTCAGCAGTGAAGCCCTGCCGCAAGATAACAACGCGCAGGTGTTGACCATCTCGATCAAGGCCGACAAGACCTATTACTGGAATATGGGCACTGAAGTCGATGTCGACACAGTTCAGGACAAAGCGCTGACATTGGAAGAGATGACTCGGGCTGTGACGGCGATCATCAGCCAGAGCCGGGCCACCGGTAAGCAGGTTCAGGTGTTTGTGCGCGGCGACAAAACCGTTGATTACGGCACCATCATGGCGGCCATGAGCGGTTTGCAGCAGGCTGACGTGGGTAACGTCGGGCTGATCACTGAGGCCCCCTGATGCACGACCAGCGCGAACGCTCGCCTTCGGAAAGTCTGTTTTGGCCGGTTGTCTGGGCTGTGGGCCTGCACGTCATCATGTTTGCCATGTTGTTCGTCAGTTTCGCCTTTGCCCCGGATCTGCCGCCGGCCAAGCCGGTGGTGCAAGCCACCCTGTACAAGCTGAAATCACAAAGCCAGGCCACCACTCAGACCAATCAGAAGATTGCAGGCGAAACCAAGAAAACCACCGCTCCTGTGTACGAAACCGAGCAGCTTGAACAGAAAAAAGCTGAGCAGGAAAAAGTAGCGGCCAAGGCTGCGGAACAAAAGAAAGCGCAAGAGGTTCAGAAAGCCCAAGAGGCCAAAAAAGCCGAGGCTGACAAAAAGGCTGCTGAGCAGAAGAAGCTCGCTGATGTAGCCAAGAAGAAAGCCGCGGATGAGGCGGCGAAGAAAAAAGCCGCTGAAGATGCAAAGAAAAAAGCGGCAGAAGAGGCGAAGAAGAAAGCCGCCGCTGAAGCTGCAAAGAAGAAAAAAGCGGATGATGCCAAGAAAAAGGCGGCAGAAGCGGCGCAGCGTAAAGCTGTAGAAGACAAGAAGGCTGCTGCACTGGCCGAGTTGCTTTCTGAGGATGTCGGGCGCCAGCAGGCAATCGCTGACACGGTCGGCGATGAAGTCGCTGGTAGCCTGGATGATTTGATTGTAATGCTGGTCAGCCAGCAATGGCGGCGTCCGCCATCTGCGCGTAATGGCATGAGTGTAGAAGTGCTGATCGAAATGCTGCCTGATGGCACCATTACTAATGCCAGCGTGACGCGCTCCAGTGGCGACTCGCCTTTTGACAACTCTGCTGTACAGGCGGTGCGTAACGTGGGCCGTATTGCTGAAATGCAGCAACTGGACAGAGCCACTTTTGATCGCCTATACCGGCAGCGTCGCGCTGTCTTCAAACCGGAGGATTTAGGTCTGTGAATACCCTGATGCGTATTGTTCTGTTCGGTCTGACCTTATTGGTCGGTACTGCTCAGGCCGCTGATCCGCTGGTGATCAGCAGTGGTACTGACCGTGCCACCCCCATCGCCGTAGTGCCGTTTGGCTGGCAGGGCGGCAGTGTGTTACCCGAGGATATGGCTGACATCATCGGCAATGACCTGCGCAATTCCGGCGTATTCGAGCCGATCCCGCGGCAGAACATGATCAGCCTGCCGACTCAGGCGGCTGAAGTGATCTACCGCGATTGGCAAGCGTTGGGTGCGCAGTACGTACTGGTTGGCAACATTTTGCCGAACGCTGGTCGTCTGCAGATCCAGTTCGCCTTGTTCAACGTCACCACTCAGCAGCAGGTCATGACCGGCAGCGTGGGTGGCGGTGTCGATCAGCTGCGTGACATGGCGCACCACATCGCTGACCAGTCCTTCGAGAAGCTCACCGGCGTTAAGGGTGCGTTCTCGACGCGTATGCTGTATGTAACAGCCGAGCGTTTTGCAGTTAACAACACCCGCTACACCCTGCAGCGTTCCGACTATGACGGCGCCCGTGCAGTGACTCTGTTGCAATCGCGCGAGCCGATTCTTTCGCCGTCGTTCGCTCCGGATGGTCGTCGTATTGCTTACGTCTCTTTCGAGCAGAAGCGTCCACGTATCTTCGTCCAGCACATCGATACCGGTCGCCGCGAGCAGATCACCAATTTTGAAGGCCTGAATGGCGCGCCAGCCTGGTCGCCGGATGGCAATCGGCTGGCGTTCGTGCTGTCGCGTGACGGCAATCCGGAAATCTATGTGATGGACATGGGCTCTCGCCAGTTGCGTCGTGTGACCAATCAGCCATCGATTGATACCGAACCATTCTGGGGTAAGGACGGTCAGACCCTTTACTTCACCTCGGATCGCTCCGGCAAGCCACAGATCTACAAGACCAATATCAACGGCGGTTCGGCAGAGCGCGTGACCTTTATCGGTAACTACAACGCCAACCCGAAGCTGTCGGCGGATGAGAAGACTCTGGTGATGATCCATCGCCAGGACGGATACACAGTATTCAAAGTGGCGGCACAAGACCTGCAGCGTGGCAATTTGCGTATTCTGTCCGATACCAGTCTGGATGAGTCGCCTACTGTCGCGCCCAACGGCACCATGGTAATCTACGCCACCCGCCAGCAGGGCCGGGGAGTCTTAGTATTAGCGTCCACCAATGGTCGCGTGAGGCTCCCTCTTCCTACCGCTCAAGGCGAAGTTCGAGAGCCTTCTTGGTCCCCTTACCTGAACTGATGCGGTGCTACACCTTTTTTGCTGTCTGAAATACTGCTTAACACACTGGGGTTCATTAGGAGTTACATGATGGAAATGCTGAAATTTGGTAAGTTTGCTGCCCTGAGCCTGGCTCTGGCCGTTGCAGTTGGTTGCTCCTCGAAAGGCGGCGACGCTGCTGGCGAAGGCGCTACCGATCCAAACGCTGGTTACGGTGCCAACACTGGCGCTGTTGATGGCAGCCTGAGCGAAGAAGCTGCTCTGCGCGCTATCACCACCTTCTACTTCGAATACGACAGCTCCGACCTGAAGCCAGAGGCCATGCGCGCTCTGGACGTGCACGCCAAAGACCTGCAAGGCAATGGCGCTCGCGTAGTTCTGGAAGGCCACGCTGACGAGCGCGGTACTCGTGAATACAACATGGCTCTGGGCGAGCGTCGCGCCAAAGCTGTGCAGCGTTACCTGGTACTGCAGGGCGTTTCGCCAGCTCAACTGGAACTGGTTTCCTACGGTGAAGAGCGCGCAATCGCCACTGGCAACGACGAGTCCTCCTGGGCTCAAAACCGTCGCGTCGAACTGCGTAAGTAATTCGATATGCGTACGTGCCGTCGTGCTTTAACCGTTTTGGCGCTCAGCCTGCCGCTTGCGGCGTGGGCTGAGGTTCCCGTGGTGGATAACAATGCCGGTTACGGCAGCAGTTACCCGCCTGCTGGTTACGGTACGTCCGGCACCTCCGTCGTGACAGGGGCTGCTGCCCCTGTCACGGCGCAGGGCATGCTGTTCAACCAGTTGCAGCAGATGCAGGAAGAGATCGCGCAGCTGCGCGGTACGCTTGAAGAGCAACAGAATGAAATTCAGCGTCTGAAACAAGAAAGCCTGGAGCGTTATCAGGATCTTGATCGACGTGTGAGTGGTGGTGCAGCAGGTGCTGCAGTCGGCCAGAATTCTTCAACTGCCGGTGCAATTAATGCCGGTGGTACGCCTACTCCGCCAGCGGTGGGGCAGGCACAAGCGCCGGCCAGTAATGAGCCGGCCGATCCAGCAAAGGAAAAGCTGTTCTACGAAGCGGCCTTTGATTTGATCAAAGCCAAGGACTTCGACAAAGCCAGTCAGGCTTTTGCCGCTTTCCTGCGCAAATACCCCAGCAGTCAGTACGCTGGCAACGCGCAGTATTGGCTGGGCGAGGTAAATCTGGCTAAGGGTGATTTACAGGGCGCTGGCCAGGCCTTTGCGCGGGTCAGTCAGACTTACCCGAGCCACGCCAAAGTGCCAGATTCGCTGTTCAAGCTGGCTGATGTCGAGCAGCGTCTGGGCAACAGTGACAAAGCCAAGGGCATTCTGCAGCAAGTAATTGCGCAGTACCCGGGCAGCTCGGCAGCTCAGCTGGCGCAGCGTGATTTGCAGCGCTTGCCTTAAAGCTGAATGCTTGATCAAGAAACCCGCGCTTAGCGCGGGTTTTTTATTGGCAGCCATTACTGCTTTTCCCCAATGGGGTGGTCGCTGAATAGCGTTAAAGTTCTCCCAGATTTTTATGGCCAGCCATCCTGGCGGTCAGTCTCTGTTCGTCGCCGCGCGACGTTAAAAATTTCACCCTTAATCTATTTCGTATACAATCCGCGCCCCTTTTCCCGCAACGGAGGCGGACAGCCTGTTTAGCTGTCACGCCCGTGGCTGATATGCAAGATACCCTGCGCATTACCGAGGTTTTCTACTCGCTGCAGGGCGAGACGCGCACCGCCGGCTTGCCGACGGTGTTCGTTCGCCTGACCGGCTGTCCTCTGCGTTGCCAATACTGCGACACCGCCTATGCCTTCAGTGGTGGCGAGATCATGTCGCTGGACGCCATCGCCCTGCAGGTGGCCGGCTACAAGCCGCGTTATATCTGTGTGACTGGCGGTGAGCCGCTGGCGCAACCCAACTGCATTCCTTTGCTCAAACGTCTGTGTGATGCCGGTTATGAGGTGTCACTGGAGACCAGTGGCGCTTTGGATGTTTCCGCTGTCGACCCGCGGGTAAGCAAGGTCCTCGACCTGAAAACCCCAGGCTCGGCCGAAGTGGCGCGTAACCGCTATGAGAATATTGACCTGCTGACGCCGAATGATCAGGTCAAGTTCGTGATCTGCTCCCGTGAGGACTATGACTGGGCGGTGAGCAAGCTAATCCAGTACCGCCTGGATCAGCGCGTTAGCGAAGTGCTGATGTCGCCGAGTCACCATGAGCTAGATGCGCGTTCGTTGGCTGAGTGGATCATTGCCGACAACCTGCCGGTTCGCCTGCAAATGCAGCTGCACAAGATTCTCTGGAATGATGAGCCGGGACATTGATATGAGCGATAAGAAAGCGGTAATTCTGCTGTCAGGCGGCCTGGATTCGGCCACCGTGGTGGCGTTGGCCAAAGCCGATGGCTACAGCTGTTACACCATGAGTTTTGATTACGGTCAGCGGCATCGCTCCGAGTTGCAGGCGGCCGAGCAGGTGGCGCGGCAGTTGGGGGTGGTTGAGCACAAGGTGATCGGCCTGAACCTGAATGGCATGGGTGGCTCGGCGCTGACTGATTCCAGTATCGAGGTGCCGGAAAGCCCGACCGAAGGCATTCCGGTAACTTACGTGCCAGCGCGCAATACGGTTTTCCTGTCGCTTGCGTTGGGTTGGGCTGAGGTGTTGGGCGCTCGGGATATTTTTATCGGTGTAAACGCGGTGGATTATTCCGGTTACCCCGATTGCCGTCCGGAGTTTGTTGAGGCTTTCGAGCGTATGGCCAATCTGGCTACCAAGACCGGTGTAGAAGGGCAGGGCTTTCGCATTCAGGCTCCACTGCAGGCCATGAGCAAGGCCGAGATCGTTCAGGCTGGCGTTCAGCAGGGCGTTGATTACGCGCTGACTGTCTCTTGCTACCAGGCTGATGATCAGGGCCGTGCCTGCGGTAAATGTGACAGCTGTCGTCTGCGTGCAGCGGGCTTTACTGCCGCAGGGTTGGTTGATCCCACTCGTTATTTCTAAAAAATTTTCCGCGAAGTGTTGAATTCCTGAATTAAATCAGTATCATGCGCTTCGCGTCGGGTCGTTAGCTCAGTTGGTAGAGCAGTTGGCTTTTAACCAATTGGTCGTAGGTTCGAATCCCACACGACCCACCATATTCCCTTCTTCGGAAGGTTAAAGAAGCCTGAAAGTTCTTATAAAAGAATTTTCAGGTTTTTTTTTATCCGTAATTTACTACCTGTGTCTGGCCGTAAGCTGTCTGCGCCGTGCCATGCAGGCGGTATACTCGCTGCACTGAAAGCATATTCAGAGCCTGATGACATGACCCAGATTTCCGAACGCCTGCTGGTACAAGCCCACCTCGATGCCAAGCAGCCCAAGCCGCTCACGCCTGAGCAAGAGGCTTTTTACCGCAGCGAAATCGCCGCAGAGCTGAAAAAGCAAAATGCCGTACTGGTCGCACACTATTACTGCGACCCGGTGTTGCAGGCGCTGGCCGAAGAAACGGGTGGCTGCGTTTCCGACTCGCTGGAGATGGCACGCTTTGGCAATCAGCACCCGGCGCAGACTGTGTTGGTGGCCGGCGTAAAATTCATGGGCGAAACGGCGAAAATCCTTAATCCCGAAAAGCGCGTGCTGATGCCGACGCTTGAGGCGACTTGCTCGCTTGATCTGGGTTGTCCGGTGGAAGAGTTTTCGGCGTTCTGCGATCAGCACCCGCAGCGGACGGTAGTGGTATATGCCAATACCTCGGCGGCGGTGAAGGCGCGGGCTGATTGGGTGGTGACCTCCAGCTGCGCGGTGGAGATTGTTGAGCACCTGATGGATAACGGCGAAAGCATCATCTGGGCACCGGATCAACACCTGGGGCGTTATATCCAGAACAAAACCGGCGCTGACATGCTGCTTTGGGACGGCGCCTGCATCGTTCACGAAGAGTTCAAAGCCAAGCAGCTGGAAGATATGAAGGCGCTGTATCCGGATGCCGCCGTGCTGGTGCACCCCGAGTCGCCGACAGCGGTGATCGATCTGGCCGATGCAGTGGGTTCTACCAGTCAGCTGATCGCCGCGGCGCAGCGTCTGCCGAACAAGACCTTTATCGTCGCCACCGACGCTGGCATCTTCTACAAAATGCAGCAGCTGTGTCCGGACAAGGAGTTTGTTGCCGCGCCCACTGCCGGCAACGGCGCTGCTTGCCGTAGCTGCGCGCATTGTCCGTGGATGGCCATGAATACTCTGCAGCGCACCTTGGAGTGCTTGCGTGAGGGTAGTAACGAGATATTCGTCGACCCGGCTTTGATCCCCAAAGCGATCAAGCCGCTCAAGCGTATGCTCGACTTTACCCAGGCAGCGCGGCTCAAGCTGAGCGGCAACGCTTAAGCGAGCTGTATAAAAAAGCCAGGCATTTGCCTGGCTTTTTCGTCTCTAGGGCGAGCAGTGCTAGCGAAGCATCTGCTCGATGATGCGCTGTTCTTCCATCAGCTCGCGCTGCCTGGCGTCGATGCGTGAGGCGAGTTGGAAGTTGTTGCTGGCGCGGCGCTTGGCAAAGTCGAGCTGTTCCAAGGCCTGGTTGTAGTCGCCGACCAGGGCGAAGAATTCGCCACGGGCTTGGTGCAGGCCGATGGTATTGCCGCTCAGGCCGCGCACTTCGGCTACCTGATACCAGACATCCGGATCTTTGCCGCGACTTTTCAGCATGTCGTCGAGGGCGCGCTCGGCTTCCTGAGTGCGCACCTGCTTCATCAGCAGATCGATATGCGCCTGGTTGACGGGGTAATTGTTCGGATAAAGGGTCAGCAAGCGGGTGATCCGGCTTTGCGCGTCGCCTAGGCGATTGGCAGCCATATCCAGTTCAACGTGCGCCAGGTTGTAGGTGACGTCGTTGGGGGATTTGGCGAGCAGAGGTTGCAACGCTTCGCGGGCTTCTTTGTGCTGCCCGCTCTTGATCAGCGCAATCGCCAAGCCATAGCGGGCGGCTTCCAGCTGCGGATTCTCGTCGAGCATGTTGCGAAAGCGTTTGGCGGCGACGCCTGGGGTTTCTTCGTAGATCAGCTGCACGCGTGCGCGCATCAGCTGGTAGCGCACGCTGTCAGTGATCCCTGACGCGTTGTACTGCTCGGCGCGGTTGCGGGTGTCGGCGATACGCGATTCCGACACTGGGTGAGTGAGAAGGAACTCTGGCGGCTTGCGATCATAGCGGTACTGGCGCATCAGTCGCTCGAACATGCTGGGCATGGCGCGCGGATCGAAGCCGGCTTTTTCCAGGTTGACCAGACCGATGCGGTCGGCTTCCTGCTCATTTTGTCGAGAGAAGCGTCGTTGTTCCTGCATCGCTGCTGCTTGGGTCGAGGCGATGGCGGCGATGCCCAGGTCGCCAGCGCCAGCCGCCGCTGCGACGATCCCGGCGAGCAGTCCGGCCATCACCGGGATCTGCATGCGCTGCTGTGCTTCTAGCCCTCGAGCGAAGTGGCGTTGTGACAAATGCGCCAGTTCGTGAGCCATAACCGAGGCGTACTCGGCTTCGGTCTGCGCATAGAGAAACAGGCCGCCGTTGACCCCGACAATTCCACCGGGCGCAGCAAAGGCGTTGATCTGTGGGCTGTTGAGCAGAACAAACTCCAGGCGTCGATCCTGCAGTTGGCTGGTTTCGCTCAGGCGATAGACGCTGGTTTCGACGAAGTCCTTGAGCTGTGGATCGTCGAGCTGGCTGACCTGGCCGCGAACCAGGCTCAGCCAGGCGCGGCCCAGCTGGTGCTCTTGCTGTGGGGAAACGATGGCGGAACTGGCATCGCCAAGGGAGGGCAGGTCACTGGCCGTGGCGGGGGCTGCCAGCAGGCAGGCCAGCGTCAACAGGGTAGGGCGCAGAAGGCTCATGCACAAAGCTCGTGTCGAACAAAGGCGCTACTGTAGCTGGCTGGCGGCGGTGCTGGCCAGGGTTGTACGCCCTTGGGTATCCTTGCGGCCTTCCTGGAGTGGCTCAATGACTGATATGCAATGGCGTGCCGAGGACTTCGACGCGCAACTGGACGCCTGCGGGCTTAACTGCCCGCTACCTTTACTCAAAGCCAAGCTGGAGCTAAACCGCCTGGCCAGTGGCGCGGTGCTCAAGGTTGAGGCCACTGATGCCGGCTCGCAGCGGGATTTCCGTGCCTTCGCCAGCCTGGCCGGGCATAGTCTGTTGCGTGAAGAGGTCGATAGTGGTGTGTATCGCTATTGGCTGCGCAAGGCCTAGCAGCTGCGACGACAAGTGCGGTTCATAGGGATGCCTTTGTAGGCGCTGCTCACGTAAGGAGTCACGATGTTCAAGGTGTTTCAGGATTGGTTTCATCGCTATTTTTCTGATGAGCAGGCGGTGGTGCTCGCGGTGCTGTTGGTGTTGGGTTTTGCCGCGATCCTGAACCTAGGCGGCATGTTGGCTCCAGTGCTGACCGGCTTGGTGCTGGCGTTTCTGATGCAGGGGTTGGTGAATGCCTTTGAACGTCTGCGTTTGCCGCAAGTGGTGGCAGTGTGGCTGGTGTTTACTCTGTTTTTAAGCATGCTAGGGCTGTTTCTGTTGGTGTTGATGCCACTGCTTTGGCAACAGTTGAGCACCTTGTTCAATGAGCTGCCGCGCATGCTTGGCGAGTGGCAGTCGCTGTTTCTGCTGCTGCCGGAGCGTTATCCGACGCTGATTACCGATGTGCAGGTGCTGCAGTTAATTGAGGGTGTGCGGGGTGAGGTTGGCAAGTTTGGCCAGTGGGCACTGTCGTTTTCCTTATCAAGCTTGCCGATGCTGGTCAGCATCATGATCTACCTCGTGCTGGTGCCGATTCTGGTGTTCTTCTTCCTCAAGGATCGCGAGCTGATCAGTGCGTGGTTTCGTGGTTATCTGCCGCGTGAACGTGCGTTGATCACTCAAGTGGCTGAGGAGATGAACAAGCAGATTGCCAACTACATTCGCGGCAAGGTGATCGAAATCATTATCTGTGGTGTGGTCACCTACATCGCGTTTGCCTACTTGGGGCTTAACTACGCCGCGCTGCTGGCCTTGTTGGTCGGTCTGTCGGTGGTAGTGCCATATATCGGCGCCGTGGTGGTCACTGTGCCGGTGGCGCTGATCGGGCTATTCCAGTGGGGACTTGGTGACCAGTTCATTTACCTGATGGTGGTCTACGGGATCATTCAGGCGCTGGACGGCAACGTCCTGGTGCCGCTGCTGTTCTCCGAGGCGGTCAATCTGCACCCGGTGGCGATCATCTGCGCGGTGCTGCTGTTTGGCGGCATGTGGGGCTTCTGGGGCGTGTTCTTCGCCATCCCGTTGGCCACGCTATTCAAGGCTGTGATCGATGCCTGGCCACGCAGTGAGCAGATAACGGCGGATTAATCCGCAGACAATAAAAAGCCGGTCAATTGACCGGCTTTTTTGCGCGCGCGATTCAGGCTTTATTCAGTGCCTGGGCTGCGGCCAGTACTGCATCGACATGCCCGGGTACTTTCACGCCACGCCATTCCTGGCGCAATACACCCTCTTTATCGATCAGGAAGGTGCTGCGGTCCACGCCCAGGTATTCCTTGCCGTAGAGCTTCTTCAGCTTGATCACATCGAACAGCTGGCAAATGACTTCATCCTTGTCAGAGATCAGCTCAAAGGGGAATTCCTGCTTACACTTGAAGTTCTCGTGGGATTTCAGGCTGTCGCGCGATACGCCGAAGATCAGCGTGTTAGCTGCCTGAAACGCCGAGTATTGGTCGCGAAAACCCTGGCCCTCGGTGGTGCAGCCCGGCGTGCTGTCCTTCGGGTAAAAGTAGATCACCACTTGCTGGCCTTTGAGTGCGGACAGCTTTACGGTCTGGCCGCTGGTGGCCTCTGCCTGAAAATCTGCAACCGGGGTGTCGAGTACTACGGCCATATCGTGCTGCTCCTTTATGGGTTCTGTGGACGCCAGGGTTCAATCAAAGCGTCCAGATTCAACGCATCGGCAAAGTCGAGGAACTGATCACGCAACCAGCTGATCTGCGTGCCGGCTGGCAAGGTCACAGTCAGGGTGGCGTTGAGCATGGTGCCGCCGGTCTGCGGTGCCTGGTAGGTGTCACAGGTGAGATTTTCCAGCTCGACGTGGTGATCGAGAAAGAACTGGCACAACTCATTAAGAATATCTGGGCGGTAGGCCGAGCTGACATACGCTACATACGGCAGCGCTTGTGGGCGGCTTTCCGAGGCGGCGCTGCGAATCACATTGACCGAGAAGCTGTGCTTCTTCGCCAGCGCCGGCAGGCTTGACTCCAAGCGAGCCAGTGCATCCCAGCTGCCGGATATCTGCAAGACCAGTGCGCTGTACTCACCATGTCGGCTGAGGCGAGTACTGACCACGGCGCAACGGTTCTCGTGACTGGTGCGGCAGAGCACGTTAGTCAGCTCCATGGCGTTGGGACCAAGGGCGCTGATAAGCAGGAATTGTTCGCGAACTGGGGGGGTGGACATGCAGCCTTCCTAAACAATAAGCGGTCGAGCTGTTTATACAGCACCGATCAAAGCCGGAAGGGTAGCGAAAAGCACCGCTCAGGGGAATGCCGGCAGGGCTTGGCGATGTGGAATGTGCCGCGTTTGCCTGAGAAAGATTGTATACGCGTTGCCGAGGTACTTCGCTTGTGCAAGGCAGGTGGCCCCAGTACCATTACCGCTCTCTTTTTCCGGCAGGAGCGGTTGCATGATTGCGGGCAGTATGGTGGCACTGGTTACGCCCATGGATGCACAAGGTGGTCTTGATTGGGACGGCCTGAGCAAACTGGTGGATTTCCACCTGCAAGAGGGCACCAACGCCATCGTCGCGGTCGGCACCACAGGTGAGTCCGCCACGCTTGACGTGGGTGAACACGTAGAAGTGATCCGTCGTGTGGTCGATCAGGTTGCCGGACGTATTCCAGTCATCGCCGGTACCGGTGGCAACTCCACCCGAGAGTCGGTCGAACTGACCCGCGCTGCTAAAGATGTCGGCGCCGACGCCTGCCTGCTGGTCACCCCGTATTACAACAAGCCGACTCAGGAAGGCCTGTACCTGCACTTCCGCCATATCGCCGAATCGGTTGCCATCCCTCAGATCCTCTACAACGTGCCGGGCCGTACGGTCTGCGACATGCTGCCGGAAACCGTTGAGCGTCTGGCCAAGATCGACAACATCATCGGTATCAAGGAAGCCACGGGTGACCTGCAGCGCGGCCAGGAAGTTCTGGATCGCGTGAGCAAGGATTTCCTGGTCTATTCCGGCGATGACGCCACCGCCGTAGAGCTGATGCTGATGGGCGGCAAGGGCAATATCTCGGTAACCGCCAACGTCGCCCCGCGCGCGATGAGCGATCTGTGCGCAGCAGCCATGCGCGGTGAAGCGGCGATTGCCCGCGCCATCAACGACCGCCTGATGCCGCTGCACAAGTCGCTGTTTATCGAATCCAACCCGATTCCGGTGAAATGGGCTCTGCATGAAATGGGTTTGATGCCAGACGGTATCCGTCTGCCACTGACCTGGCTCAGCCCACGTTGTCATGAACCGCTGCGTCAGGCCCTGCGCCAGTCCGGCGTATTGGTTTAATTGAGGAATTACTACGCATGAAGCGACTCACCGGACTCTCTGCCCTGGCCCTGATCATCGCTGGTACCAGCGGTTGCGGCTGGATCTATGGCGAAAACGGCTATTTCCGTGACCGTGGCAGCGACTACCTCGAAGCCCGTCAGACGGCCACGATGCAAATGCCGCCAAACGTCGACGCCAAGCGTATCGACCCACTGTTGCCAGTGCCGCAGCAGGTAGCCACCACCACCGATACCGGCGAATTTATCGTACCGCGCCCGCAAGCTCTGGCTGTGGCAGGTGATGCCAGCGAGTTCAGCCTACAGAAGAGCGGCGAGTCGCGCTGGGTTGTGGCGCAGCGCGTACCGGCCGAAGTCTGGCCTGTAGCGCGTCAGTTTTTTGCTGACAACGGCTTCCAGATTGCAGAAGAACGTCCGCAAACGGGCGAGTTCAGCACCTCCTGGCAGCGTTTTGATGCCCTGTCTGAATCCATGGCGCGTCGCCTGAGCAGCCGCGTTTCCGGCGTGAATCCAGATGCCGAAACCCGCGTGCGGGTGCGTATCGAGCCAGGCGTGCAGCGTAATACCAGCGAAATCTTCGTGGTCAGTGCCGAGCGTCCAGCTGGCAGCACTGCCGATGTCGCCTTCACCAACCGCAGCAGCAATCCAAGTCTGGATGCCGCGCTGCTCGATGAAATGCTCGTGACCCTGGCGCGCAGCGCAGAGCAGGGTGGTTCGGTCTCTCTGCTGGCCGCCCGTGATTACGATGCACCGAATCGCGTCAGCCTGTCCGAAGACGGTAACGGTAACCCGGTGCTGAGCCTGGGTGCTGATTTCGATCGCGCCTGGTCCGGTGTGGGTCGCTCCCTGGAAATGGCAGATGTGCGCATCGACGACATCAACCGCAGCCTGGGTGTGTACTACATCAACCTGGCCGAGCGCGCGCAGAAGCCGGACGAAAAACCTGGCTTCTTCGGTAGCGTATTTGGCAGCGCGCCGAGCAAGGAAGAAATCGACGCTCGTGCCGAACGCTATCAGGTACGCCTGACCGCCGTTGGCGACAGCGTGCAGGTCACCGTGGAAAAAGACCTCAACACCATTGCCCCCGCCGACGTGGCGCGCAAGGTGCTGGACCTGATCCAGGAAAATCTTGGCTGACAGCAGGCAACTGCTACACCGGCAATACCAATAGGCGAAACCCGGCGGGTTTCGCCTGTTTTGTTTACCAAAGGCGGAAATTCCGACATGAGCACAGCCACCACCCTGAGTCTGAAGAAAATCTATTCGGGCAAAGTCCGTGATCTTTACGAGATCGACGACAAACGCATGCTGATGGTCGCCACCGACCGCCTTTCGGCATTCGACGTGATCCTCAACGAGCCGATCCCGGAAAAGGGCAAGATCCTCACCGCCATCTCCAACTTCTGGTTCGACAAGCTCAAGGATTTGGTGCCCAACCACTTCACCGGCGACAAGGTTGAAGACATCGTCCCCGCCGCCGAACTGCCTCTGGTGGAAGGCCGCGCAGTAGTCGCCAAGCGCCTCAAGCCAGTCTCGGTGGAAGCCATCGTGCGAGGCTATATCGTTGGCTCCGGTTGGAAGGAATACCAGAAGAGCGGCACCGTTTGCGGCATTCAACTGCCTGCGGGCCTCAAAGAAGCGGCCAAACTGCCGCAACCAATTTTCACCCCCTCGACCAAGGCTGCCGTGGGCGACCATGACGAGAACATCAGCTTCGAGCAATGCGAAGCGATCATCGGCGCCGAGCTGGCCGCCAAAGTGCGCGACACCGCCATTGCCCTGTACAGCGCAGCGGTGGAATACGCCGCCACACGCGGCATCATCATCGCCGACACCAAGTTCGAATTCGGCCTGGACGAAGACGGCACCCTGACCCTGATGGACGAAGCCCTGACCCCGGACTCCAGTCGCTTCTGGCCAGCAGACAGCTATGCAGAAGGCAAGAACCCGCCAAGCTTTGACAAGCAGTTCGTACGCGACTGGCTGGAATCCACCGGCTGGAACAAAGAGCCACCAGCCCCAGCAGTGCCCGCCGACGTCGCGCAAAAAACCGCCGACAAATACCGCGAAGCCCTGACGCGCCTCACCGTCTAAGCAGCAACACGCGCTTAAGCGCGACAGAGAGGGGCGCTGCGGCGCCCCTTTTTGTGGGCGACTGTTTAGCTTCCCACCAGCCAGATTTTGCCGTTGTTAACTGCCTTTGATCGCAAGCATCTGAAAGTATGT
The DNA here is from genome assembly GCF_012985775.1 of Pseudomonas sp. WS 5011. Taxonomy (NCBI): domain Bacteria; kingdom Pseudomonadati; phylum Pseudomonadota; class Gammaproteobacteria; order Pseudomonadales; family Pseudomonadaceae; genus Pseudomonas; species Pseudomonas sp. WS 5011. The sequence continues at coordinate 545 of NZ_JAAQXA010000019.1, read as the reverse complement.
GAAAAATTTCAAAACTGGGGTTCGCCAAACGTACTTCAGCTGTTATTATTCGCGCCGCCACGGGAAGATGCCGGAGTGGCCGAACGGGACGGATTCGAAATCCGTTGAACAGGCGACTGTTCCTAGGGTTCAAATCCCTATCTTCCCGCCATATTAGCTATACAGATCAAGGGTTTAGAGGATTCCACATCTCTAAGCCCTTTTTCTTTGCCTGCGATTTTTGGGCATTTGGGGGAATTGTGGGGGAGCGCTCCCACTCCAAGTGAACGAGCTGGGGGAATTCTGGGGGAGCGATTTGCACAAGAGCCTGGCCTTTACCCATCATTTTGCCCGGATGAGGAAAAGGCGTTTGACAGATCTCAGGATGGGGGAATAGAGTCCGTCACTCTCATCGACCCAAGGTGCTGGAAATGGCGTATGCGGATTCCACGCCATCCGGCCACCCAGTCCGCTCTCATCTGGCCAGGCATTCCAGGGCCATCTGGCCACCTGTTCCACGGCCATCCGGCCGGGCAGTCGGAGCGCAGCGACGCAGGGGTGGCATT
>NZ_JAAQXA010000018.1:0-76807 GCF_012985775.1 Pseudomonas sp. WS 5011 | reverse complement strand
TCTTTGCGGGTCTGTTTGCGCTTACCGGCATACTCGGCGTCGGCGAAGGTCATCTGCTTCATTGGAAAACTCGGCGGGTGGAATCCGGGCATTTTGCCAAAATCAGGAAGTCTTCTTCAGAGTTTCCCTAACGTTCAGCCATACCCGTAGGATATTCTGCGGGTGAATATCTCTCACAACCAAGGAAGATGCTTATGAAGAAGTACATACCACTGATTTTAGGGGCCATTTTCGCCTATTCTGGCGTCGTCATGGCGGCACCTATCGAGTGGGAGCCTGTTGGCGTTAATAGCGATGAACATGACGAAAGCAGCGCTTACGAAACTTCGTCAGGCAACCAGTACCAGTACAATCTCAACAAGTCCACCGACCAAATTCGGTACGAATACGATGCTCCGGCTCAAATTCGGGATAGGTATGACCCCCGTACTCAAATCGACCGAAATAATGGGGAGTACGGGGGAGGCCTCTACGACGACGAGTAGTCGTTGAGGCCAAACCGACTTGGGCTAGCAGTTAATTGCGCGGCTGGTATTGCTCGAAATATTTGGCTGCTAGCTGTTGTGCTGCCGCCAGCTGGGAGGGAGATAGTTCTTTAGCCACGTCCTCTCGGCTCTTAGAGGCATCTTCATTTCCTAATGCAGCTGCCACAGAGAGCCACGAATAGGCGAGGCTAAAGTCCGGCGGTACACCATGCCCCAAGCCGTACATTACCCCGAGGTTAAACTGGGCATCGGCATTGCCCTTCTCGGCAGCCTTGCGGAACCAGGATGCCGCCTGCTGATAGTCTTGCGGTACACCACGGCCCGCGACGTACTCTCTCCCGATAAAATACTGGGCTTCGGGATCACCCTGTTCAGCAGCCTTGCGGAACCAGGCTACTGCCTGTCGGTCGTCCTGCGGCACACCTCGGCCAATGTTGTACATCATTCCTAGCTTTACCTGAGCAATGGCATAGCCCTGTTCGGCAGCCTTGCGCAACCAAGCTGCTGCCTGTCGGTCGTCCTGCGGCACGCCATTACCATTCAAATACAGCTGTCCGATGTTGCTCTGCGCGTTGGCATTGCCTTGCTCGGCAGCCTTGCGGAACCAAGTTGCCGCCTGCTGATAGTCCTGCGGTACGCCATTACCCACCGCGTATCTGCTCCCGAGGATGAGCTGGGCAATGTCATCACCCTGCTCGGCAGCCTTACGGAACCAGGCTATTGCCTGCTGACCATCCTGCGGCACACCACGGCCAGAACCGTACATGATCCCGAGAGTGCTCTGGGCAGTGGAGTCACCCTGCTCGGCAGCCTTGCGATACCAGGCTGCTGCCTGCCGGTCGTCCTGCGGCACACCACGCCCCGAGTCGTAAATGGCCCCGAGGAAGTACTGGGCATCGGCATTGCCCTGCTCGGCGGCCTTGCGGAACCAGTCGGCGGCTTGCCGGTCGTCCTGCGATACGCCTTTGCCCATCTTGTACATGTGCCCGAGTTTTGCCTGGGCATCGGCATTGCCCTGCGCGGCGGCCTTGCGGAACCATGCGGCGGCTTGGCTATAGTCCCGCGGTACGCCACGCCCCTGGAAGTACATGAGCCCGAGGTTACCCTGGGCAGTTACATCGCCCTGCGCGGCGGCCTTGCGAAACCAGGTAGCGGCTTGCTGGTCGTTCTGCGGCACGCCCTGCCCCTCGGCGTACATGACCCCGAGCTTGAACTGGGCAGCAATATCGCCTTGCTCAGCACTCTTTTGAGTCGCAGCTATATCAGGTGAGGCACACACATAGCTGGCGGGGTTGAGCAGAATCGTGGCGAGAAGAAAAGTTCTGATTTTCATAGGATGCCAATCCGTGGGAGGTGGCATAGCGTACAAAATAATGCTCACCTAAGTCTTCTGAATCGCCCAAGCTGGCCACCATTGAGTCGAGAGATCGATCTTTATTCTCCGGAGTCAGGAACGTCATGCTCGACCGAGACCCAGCATGGCGTGAATTTTTACCTCGATGCGCGAATCATTATCCGGCAATACCGTTCAGAGCCTGCTCCGGCATGTCTGTCTTACATCGAATTCAAGGCTCGGCAATTGGACTAAGGTGCGTAAGCGGATATTTCCACGCAGTGGGGCTTCGCTTCTTGGCGTGTTGAGTTGATTCGGACAGCTGAGTTCGTGCAGCGTCCAGTACCTGCGCATTGGTTTTTGCAGATAGGTGTTCACGAGTTTTGTTGCCCAGAAAGTAACTGATGCGTTCGGCGTTAGCGCCTGACGGATGGGGAAGACCTGCGAGAACCTGCTCAGGCTTGAGCAGGCCTTGGCGTTGTAGATGCTCAAGGGCTTCGGCCACTTTGGGCCCAAGGGGAACGTAGAGGCAGTTATTGCCCAGTGCTTTTACCTCCTCGGCAAGATGCGTCTCGACCTGCTCTCGCATGGATTTCTGCTTGAGCATTGATGGACTGCCGCTGTAGTTAGCGCCATTGACGAAAACTGGATAGCGCAGTGCAGAGGTGTAATGCACCAGGTGTGTGTGCGTATCGAATAGTCGGGCACAGCTATCAATCCCGAGCAGTTCCGGGATGCCAATGTGATCGAGCATTGCAATCAGGTTGCTGCGCATTGGCCCAGAAAAACTCGCGGTCTCCTTGGCTTTTCTTCTGGCCTCTTCAATAGACGCACCAGCTTTTAGCTGTCTGCGTGCTTCGCTCAGTGCGTTCACTGTTTGCTGGTGACCTGGCGTGATGCCGCAGATAGTGATCCGGGCTTTAGTGTTGATGTAGTCGAAGGGGGCGTAGAAGGTCTCAACACTGCCCTCCGATGACAGCAACAACTCCTTGGGCAAATCGGCGCCGTTCAGGTTGATGGTCGAGTCGAGGAGAATCGGACTGAATTGTTCAAAGTGGCTCATGGTTCATTCCTTGAGTTAACGCGTGCGGCAGTGAATACGACGTGCAGCTGGGTTACTGGGTGTGCAGCGTCGAACTCGCTTGTGTGGTTTTTGCGGCTTTAGTCTTTCGTCCCGATAACCCACGGCAATGACTTTGCTCTCTGCCAGCACCGCGTAGATGTCTCTGCTGCGTAAGGCCAGTTCTTGGCTTTTGACACCGACCTGTGGGGTGCGTATATCGGGCGCTATGTTCAATGACGCCCAGCTCCGGACAGGGTTCTGGCGACCACTTTTACGTTACGTGGTAACCGGGCGCCTGGGGTATGGCACCGCAGTCAGGGGTCACTTGGTCGGTGTGTTACTGGCGGGGTCGCCAACCCGCTTGCCAAACGACGGCTACCCTGTCACTGTAAATACGAATGTCATTACAGTGAGGGTCGCATCATGGCGTCCATCAATATCCGCATCGACGATGAACTTAAGGCGCGTGCTTACCAGGAGCTGGAAAAGCTCGGCGTCACGCCGTCTGAGCTGATGCGCCAGGCCTTGCAGTATGTGGCCGAGCGCGGTCAGCTGCCATTCCGCCCGGTGCTTATGACCGAGGAAGATGAAGCTTTAATCGCCACGGTGCGTGAACGCCTTGCTGCTCCGCAGCGCGTGAAGGTCTCGCTGGATGACCTATAGCCTCGAATTTGATGCACGGGCATTGAAGGAATGGCAGAAGCTGGGCGATACCGTTCGCCAGCAGCTGAAGAAAAAGCTCGCTGAGGTATTGCTCAATCCGCGAATTGAAGCCAACCGTCTTCATTCGCTGCCCGACTGCTACAAGATCAAGTTGCGCAGCAGTGGTTATCGCTTGGTGTACCAGGTGATCGACCATGAGGTGGTGGTGTTTGTGGTCGCGGTTGATCGCCGTGAGCGTGAGCAGGCTTATCGCAAGGCTGCCGAGCGCATCAAGTAGTCAGCTGATCGCCGTCCCGGTGATACTGAAAAAGTTCTCGAAGCCCGCGACGGGTGGGCATTCCGTTGATCTTGGAACCTCGCTACGCTATTCAGCATTGGCAGATTGTCAATTCAGGTCGTGGCTTGAGGCCTGTCTCCAGCACGCAGGCTGTGTGACCGAAATGTAGTGCTGCACGCGGCGCGTTTCAGGGGCTTGCGGAAAATGACACTAATTGCGGTCATTTCGACAGAAAATGCCATTTTATGTGGCTCAATCATGCCAATAACAGCGCCCATCTATTTTTGTAAGTCATTGATTTATATGGGTTTTATCTGATAGTCGAATGACGCCTTTATCGCCCGTCGACAACAGCCAGAGGACGCCAGATACACGCTGGTTTCTGTTTAGAAAGCCCCTGCTGATTAACTTCAGCAGGGGCTTTTTGGTTCCACATGGAACATAGCGAGGGATGCAGCGCACATCCGTACCTGAGCAAATTTGAGCGATAAAAAAGCCGACACTGAGGCCGGCTTGAGGTTACGTCGGAAAACTTATGCACGAAAAGCAGTTGGTTAGATGCTCATTAAAACTGCTTATAAATCATTACCTTGAAAGGCTTAATAGCACTCTGCCGGTATTTCGCGCACAGGTTATCCACAATTGAGCTAGGCCGGCTCCTGGGCTTCCAGAGGCTGGCTCTGTGCATCCAGTGAGCCGATATCGCGTTGCGCCTGGCTGACCCAGGCAAACGCACGATCATTGAGCTCGGCGATGGCGCGCGGACCGGTACCTTCAGCGTGCATCAGTGGGCCAATCACTACTTGAACGGTACCTGGGGTTTTGCGCCATCCCAACTTGGGCCAAAACTCACCAGCGTTGTGGGCAATCGGCAGCACCGGCAGGTTGGCATTCACTGCGAGGGAGGCGCCGCCGCGGCTGAACTTGCCGATCTGGCCAGGCGGAATGCGCGTACCTTCCGGAAATACCAGCACCCAGGCGCCCTGCCCCAGGCGTTTGTGGCCAAGCTTGGCCAGCTGCTTGAGCGCCGCCTTGGGGTTACTGCGGTCAATCGCGATAGGTTTAAGCATGGCCATCGCCCAGCCGAAGAACGGTACATACAGCAGCTCGCGCTTGACCACTTGGCTGAGCGGCTCAAAGTAGCCGCAGAGGAAGAAGGTCTCCCAGGTGCTTTGGTGCTTGGCGAGGATCACGCAGGGCTGCTCGGGGATATTCTCCAGGCCCTTGATCTCATAGTTGATGCCGGCTACCACCTTGGCCAGCCAGGTGGCGCAGCGGCACCAATTCTGGATGACAAAGCGATAGCGCGCGCGAAACGGTAGGAAGGGTGCAACGAAGACGCTGAGGGTGCACCAGACAAAGGCGCTGGAAGACAACAACAGATAGAAGAGAACGGTTCTGAGGGTCTGCACTGTCGACATGGGAGCTTTTACCGTCGCAGGCAGCGCCTGCTTTATAAGTGGAGAAGCTGTGCGGCAACCGCCGCCAGATCATCGAATACCAGGGTGCCCGCTGGCAATCCTTTCGCCAGGGTGCGTTCGCCCTTGCCGGTCTTTACCAAAACAGGCTGACAATCGACGGCGCCGGCCGCTGTCAGGTCACCGCTGCTGTCTCCGACAAACCACACGCCCTTAAGTGCTACGCCATAGTACGCAGCAATCTGCTCGAGCATGCCGGGTTTCGGTTTGCGGCAGGCGCAGCCCTCATCCGGGCCGTGGATGCAGTGCACGATCAGGCCCAGCTCGCCGCCCTGCGCTGCCACCAGCTCGCGCAGGCGCGCGTGCATGGCTTCCAGTGTGGCCAGGTCGTAATAGCCGCGGGCGACCCCGGATTGATTGGTGGCCACGGCGATCGTCCAGCCGGCTTGCGACAGGCGCGCGATGGCTTCGATGGCGCCGGGTAGCGGAATCCATTCGGCGAGGCTTTTGATATAGGCGTCGGAGTCGTAATTGATGACGCCGTCGCGGTCGAGAATCAGCAGTTTCATGCGGTAATCCGTAACCGGCTGACGGTGATGGCCGTCAGCCGGTAAAGGTGATGATGGGCTGCGCGTAGCCCATCGGACTCGCGGCAGGCGTTAGCCGAGTACCGAGATATCGGCTACACCGAGGAACAGGCCACGCAGCTTGGCCAGCAGCGCATAGCGGTTGGCGCGCACGGCAGGGTCTTCGGCGTTGACCAGTACGGCCTCGAAGAAGGCGTCTACTGGCTCGCGCAGGTTGGCCAACTGACTCAGTGCCAGGTTGTACTGACGCCCTGCAGCCAGCGGCCGTACTGCATGCTCGGCCTGCTGGATAGCGGCGTTAAGGGCAAACTCGCTGGGGTTGTCGAAGTGATGGGCTTCGACGCTCGCCGCGACCTGACCTTCGGCCTTGCTCAGCAAGTTGGACACGCGCTTGTTCGCTGCAGCGAGAGCGGCCGCCTGTGGCAATGCACGGAAGGCCTGCACAGCCTGTACGCGCTGATCGAAGTCCAATGGCGAAGTCGGGCTAACCGCACGCACGGCCTGGTACACGGCCACTTCAACACCTTCGTCCTCATAACGCGCGCGCAGACGGTCGAAGATAAAATCCTGCACCTGGGGAGCCAGGCCATCGGCTTTGATCTTGTCGCCGAATTGTTTGATCGCAAAACCAACGGCTTCAACCAGATCCAGATCCAGCTGCTTTTCGATGAGAATGCGCAACACGCCAAGGGCGGCGCGACGCAGGGCATAGGGGTCTTTGCTGCCGGTGGGCAGCATGCCGATGCCGAAGATCCCAACCAGGGTATCCAGCTTGTCGGCTAGGGCCACGGCAGCACCAGTGAGGGTACTCGGCAGCTCAGCGCCGGCGCCGCGCGGCATGTACTGCTCGTTCAGCGCTAGGGCGACGTCTTCGGCTTCGCCGTCATGCTTGGCGTAGTAGTAACCGGCGATGCCCTGCATTTCCGGGAACTCGCCGACCATCTCGCTGGCCAGGTCGCACTTGCAGAGAATGCCGGCCCGCGCCGCGCGAGTGGCGTCGCCACCAATGCGCTGGGCGATAAAACCAGCCAGGGCCGAGACGCGCTGGGCCTTGTCATAGACCGAACCCAGCTGGGCTTGGAACACCACGTTGGCCAGGCGCTGGTTGAAGGTCTCAAGCTTTTGCTTCTTGTCCTGCTTGAAGAAGAACTCGGCGTCGGTCAGGCGCGGGCGCACCACCTTCTCGTTGCCGGAAATGATCTGCGCCGGGTCTTTGCTTTCAACGTTGGCCACGGTGATAAAGCGCGGCAGCAGCTTGCCGTTGCTGTTGAGCAGGCAGAAGTACTTCTGGTTGTCCTGCATGGTGGTGATCAGCGCTTCCTGCGGCACTTCAAGGAAGCGTTCCTCGAACGAGCAGACCAGCGGCACCGGCCATTCGACCAGGGCACTGACTTCATCCAGCAGCGCAGGCGGCACGATGGCCGTGCCCTGCTCTGCTGCAGCCAGTTCATTCACGCGGGCGATGATTTGCGCGCGGCGCTCGGCGAAGTCGGCAATCACATAGGCGCTGCGCAGGTCTTCGGCGTAGTTGGCCGGCGCGCTGATACGCACCTCATGGTTGGCGTGGAAGCGGTGACCACGGGAAACCCGGCCGGCTTGTTGGGCGAGGATTTCGCAGTCGATCACCTCGTCACCGAACAGCATCACCAGCCACTGGCTCGGGCGGACGAATTCGGTCTTGCGCGCGCCCCAACGCATACGCTTGGGAATCGGCAGCTCGTTCAGCGAGGTTTCGACGATGGCCGGCAGCAGGCCAGCGGCTGCTTGACCCGGAATGCTCTGGCTGAATTTCAGTTTGGGGCCGCTTTGGTCGATTTGGCTCAGCTCGACACCGCACTTCTTGGCGAAGCCCAGCGCTGCCTGAGTCGGGTTGCCGTCCTTGTCGAACGTCGCCTGCACGGGTGGGCCGTCGAGGTTCTGAGTACGGTCGGCTTGCTGCTCTTCAAGCTGCTCGATCAGCACGGCCAAACGGCGCGGCGCGGCGTAATAGCGCACTTGGCCATAGCTCAGGCCAGCGGCTTTCAGGCCTTTTTCGATACCGGCGAGGAAAGCTTCACCCAGGGTTTTCAGGGCTTTCGGTGGCAGCTCTTCGGTGCCCAGCTCTACCAGGAAATCACGCGCACTCATTCTGCTGCCTCCAGCTTGGCCAATACTTCATCACGCAGGTCGGGTGCCGCGAGCGGGAAGCCGAGTTTGCGCCGCGCTTGCAGGTAGCTCTGCGCCACCGAGCGGGCCAGGGCACGCACGCGCAGGATGTATTGCTGACGCGCGGTCACCGAGATGGCCCGGCGCGCATCCAGCAGGTTGAAGGTGTGCGAGGCCTTGAGCACCATCTCGTAGGTGGGTAGCGGCAGCTCCAGCTCGATCAGGCGGTTGGCTTCGCTTTCATAGAAGTCGAACAGCTCGAAGAGTTTCTCGACGTTGGCGTGTTCGAAGTTGTAGGTCGATTGCTCCACCTCGTTCTGGTGGAACACATCGCCGTAGGTGACCTTGCCGAACTGGCCGTCGGTCCACACCAGGTCGTACACCGAGTCGACGCCCTGCAGGTACATGGCCAGGCGCTCGAGACCGTAGGTGATCTCACCGGTTACCGGGTAGCACTCGATGCCGCCGACCTGCTGGAAGTAGGTGAACTGGGTGACTTCCATACCGTTCAGCCAGATTTCCCAGCCCAGACCCCAGGCGCCGAGCGTCGGCGATTCCCAGTTGTCTTCGACGAAGCGGATGTCGTGCACCAGAGGGTCGATGCCGATCGCCTTCAGCGAACCCAAGTAAAGCTCCTGGAAGTTTTCCGGGTTCGGCTTGAGCACCACCTGGAACTGGTAGTAGTGCTGCAGGCGGTTGGGGTTTTCGCCGTAGCGGCCGTCAGCCGGACGACGGGAAGGCTGCACATAGGCGGCGTTCCAGGTCTCTGGGCCAATGGCACGGAGAAACGTGGCGGTGTGGAAGGTGCCCGCGCCAACTTCCATATCGTAGGGCTGCAACACCACACAGCCCTGCTCGGCCCAGTACTGTTGCAGGGCGAGGATCAAGTCTTGGAAGGTGCGCACGGCAGGCGTAGTCTGGCTCACAAATTTCACCCGTACTTTGGCGGCTTCAGAAAGTCCGCGAGTATACCGAAGCTCAGGAAAACCCGCATGCCACGCTGTTTCTGGTGCAATGACGATCCGCTGTATCAGGCGTATCACGATGAAGAATGGGGCGTGCCGCAACGCGACCCCCAGGTGCTGTTCGAGTTACTGCTGCTGGAGGGTTTTCAAGCGGGCCTGTCGTGGATCACCGTACTAAAGAAGCGCGAGCACTACCGCAAGGTGCTATTCGGTTTCGATGTGCAGCGGCTGGCGGAGCTTACGGACGAGTACATCGAAGAAACCCTGATGCAGGACATCGGCATCATTCGTAACCGCCTCAAGCTCAAGGCTGTGCGCAAAAACGCTCAGGCCTGGCTCAAGCTGGAAGACCCAGTGGCGTTGCTTTGGTCGTTTGTCGGCGGCGTGCCGAAGATCAACCACTTCAGCGAGCGCGGTCAGGTGCCGGCGGTTACCGCCGAGGCCGAGGCGATGAGCAAGGCGCTGAAGAAGGCTGGCTTTACCTTTGTCGGCCCGACCATCTGCTACGCCTATATGCAGGCGACCGGCATGGTCATGGATCACACCGTTGATTGTGACCGCTACGCGCAACTGACCACTCGCTAGCTCGGGTGGTTACAATAGCGCCTTTTGATCGGCTGGAGTTGCCTGTGGAAAAGCTCAAAGGTGCCCTGGTGGTGGGCTTTCTGCGTTTGTTTGCCCTGCTGCCATGGCGCGCGGTGCAGGCTGTGGGCGCGGCGATTGGTTGGCTGATGTGGAAGCTGCCGAACGGCTCACGCGAAGTGGCCAGCATCAACCTGCGTAAATGCTTTCCCGAACTGGATGAGGCCGCCCACCAGCGTCTGCTGGGCCAATCGCTGATGGATATCGGCAGAACCCTGACCGAAAGCGCCTGTGCCTGGATCTGGCCGGCGCAGAAATCCATCGGCCTGGTGCGTGAAGTCGAGGGTCTGGATGTGCTCAAGGAGGCTCTGGCCAGCGGCAAGGGCGTGGTCGGGATCACCAGCCACCTGGGTAACTGGGAAGTGCTTAACCACTTCTACTGCGCGCAGTGCAAACCGATCATCTTCTACCGTCCGCCGAAGCTGAAGGCTGTTGATGAGCTGCTGCGCCAGCAGCGTGTGCAACTGGGTAACCGTGTTGCGCCATCGACCAAGGAAGGCATTCTCAGCGTGATCAAAGAAGTACGCAAAGGTGGCGCCGTGGGCATTCCCGCCGACCCTGAGCCGAGCCTGTCTTCCGGGGTATTCGTGCCCTTTCTGGGCACCGAGGCGCTGACCAGCAAGTTTGTTGCTGGCATGTTGAGTGGCGGCAAGGCCTGTGGGGTATTTCTGCATGCGCTGCGCCTGCCGGATGGCTCGGGCTTTAAGGTCATCCTCGAAGCTGCGCCGGAAGAGATGTACAGCACTGATACGGCAACCGCTGTTGCGGCGATGAGCACCGTTATCGAGCGGTATGTGCGTACTTACCCGAGCCAGTACATGTGGAGCATGAAGCGCTTCAAGAAGCGCCCTGCCGGCGAAGCCAAGTGGTATTGAATGGGTCTGAGTTGCAGGCGAAGCCTGCTCTCGACTAGGCTGGAGGAACCCACTCTGACGGACGGCGCATGAGCAATAGTCGAAAGAATATCCGCACACCCCTGAAGGTACGCCTGCGTATCGACCATCCGGTGCACGGTGAGCTGATGGTCACCACGAGGGATATTTCCGAATGCGGCGTCTATGTGCTGATGGACCAGGCGCAAAATATGCTCAGCATGGGTGAGCAAGTGCAAGGCCAAGTGCAGGGCTTGCCGATGGAAGCGCCTATCCTCACGCTCGAAGTGGTACGCGTCGAAGCCCTGGGCGTTGGCCTGCGCTTTGTGCAAACCGAGGAATAGTTCAGGCTATTTCCTGAGTTACCGAGCCGGCTTATCCAGGCGTTTGAGAAATACGCTGATTTCCTTGCCCGCCTGCTTGTCACCCTTCTCTTCTGCTACCCGCAAGCCCTGCTGCCAGGCAGTGCGCGCCTCGTCGTGCAGTCCCTGCTTGTTCAGCGCCTGGCCGAGCAGCTTCCAGGCGGCTGAATACTGCGCATCGAACTCAACGCAGCGCTGTAAATGCTCCGCCGCCTGGGCGAACTCCGCCGCATCCAGATAGCCCTTACCCAGACCAAAACGCAGCACGGCATTGTCCATGCCTTTGGCCAGCATCTTCTCCAGGGCTTCAGTGCTCATCAATCATCCTTTTAACTGCCTAGAACCTGTTTGGGATCTCGCGAGCTAGAGCGAGACAAGGCAAAAACAGGCGAGGAAGCGGAGTTTACTGCTGTAAATGAGCATTCCGAGCCTGTTTTTAACGCAGTATCGCCGACGCGCAGCAGATCCCAGACATGTTCTTAGAAGAAGGTCAGGCCGACCTGGAACAACCGCTCGGCATCGCGGATGTACTTTTTGTCGACCAGGAACAGGATCACATGGTCGCCCGTCTCGATCACCGTGTTGTCGTGGGCGATCAACACCTCTTCGTTGCGGATGATCGCACCGATGGTGGTGCCCGGCGGCAACGCGATATCAGCAATGGCGCGGCCGACTACCTTGCTCGATTTGGCATCGCCATGGGCAATCGCCTCAATGGCTTCGGCTGCACCGCGGCGCAGGGAGTGCACGCTTTCGATATCACCACGGCGCACGTGGGTCAGCAGGGTACCGATGGTGGCCAGCTGCGGACTGATGGCGATGTCGATTTCGCCGCCCTGCACCAGGTCAACGTAGGCCGGGTTGTTGATGATGGTCATCACCTTGCGCGCACCCAGGCGCTTGGCCAGCAAGGAGGACATGATGTTGGCTTCGTCGTCGTTGGTCAGGGCCAGGAAGATGTCGGCGTCGCTGATGTTTTCTTCCACCAGCAGGTCGCGGTCCGAGGCGCTGCCTTGTAGCACGATGGTGCTGTCGAGGGTTTCCGAGAGGTAGCGGCAACGTGCCGGGTTCATCTCGATGATCTTCACCTGGTAGCGGCTCTCGATGGCCTCGGCCAGACGCTCGCCGATATGACCTCCGCCGGCGATCACGACTTTCTTGTAGCTGTCTTCCATGCGGCGCATTTCGCTCATCACCGCGCGGATATGCGCCTTGGCGGCGATAAAAAACACTTCGTCATCGGCTTCGATCACGGTGTCGCCTTGCGGCATGATCGCCCGATTACGGCGGAAGATCGCTGCTACCCGGGTGTCGACATTCGGCATGTGTTCGCGCAATTGGCGCAGTTGCTGACCGACCAGCGGGCCGCCGTAGTAGGCCTTGACCGCCACTAGCTGGGCCTTGCCTTCAGCGAAGTCGATCACCTGCAGGGCGCCGGGGTATTCGATCAGGCGCTTAATGTAGTTGGTCACCACCTGCTCGGGGCTGATCAGTACGTCGACCGGGATCGATTCGTTGCTGAACAGGCCGCTGCGGGTCAGGTAAGCCGCCTCGCGCACCCGGGCAATCTTGGTCGGGGTGTGGAACAGGCTGTAGGCCACCTGGCAGGCGATCATGTTGATTTCATCGCTGTTGGTCACTGCCACCAGCATGTCGGCGTCGTCTGCGCCGGCCTGGCGCAGCACCGTGGGAAACGAGCCACGACCTTGTACGGTACGAATATCCAGGCGGTCGCCGAGGTCGCGCAGACGGTCACCGTCGGTGTCGACCACGGTGATGTCGTTGGCTTCGCTGGCCAGGTGTTCCGCCAGGGTGCCGCCAACCTGGCCTGCACCGAGAATGATGATCTTCATGCAGTCTGTTCCTCAGCCGCGCGGAGCGGCAGCGATTTTCATCAGCTTGGCATAGTAGAAGCCGTCGTGGCCGTCGACTTGCGGGAATAGCTGGCGACCGTGGGCGGTTTTATGGCCGAACGCTCCGGCAATATCCAGCTCACGGGCGCCCGGCGTACGCGCCAGGAAGGTAGCAATATTCTCGCTGTTTTCCGCCGGCATCACCGAACAGGTGGCATAGAGCAGGATGCCGCCGACTTCCAGAGTCTGCCACAGGCTATCCAGCAGCTCGCCCTGCAGCTTGGCCAGCGCGGGAATGTCATCGGCCTGACGGGTCAGTTTGATATCCGGGTGACGGCGGATCACCCCGGTGGCCGAGCAGGGCGCGTCGAGCAGGATGCGCTGGAACGGTTTGCCGTCCCACCAGGCGGCCAGGTCACGGCCATCGGCGGCGATCAGCTCAGCCTCCAGGCCCAGACGTTTGAGGTTCTCGCGTACCCGCACCAGGCGTTTTTCTTCCAGGTCCACCGCCACAACGCCGGCCAGTGCGGGCTCGGCTTCCAGCAGATGGCAGGTTTTACCGCCTGGCGCGGCGCAGGCGTCCAGCACGCGTTGGCCGGGCGCCAGGTCGAGCAGTTCGGCAGCCAGCTGTGCTGCTTCGTCCTGCACGCTGACGCGGCCTTCGGCAAAACCCGGCAGGGTGGTGACATCGCATGCCTGCAGCAGGCGAATGCCGTCACGGCTAAACGTGCAAGGCTCCGCCTCAAAGCCTACGCGGCGCAGTTCGGCCAGGTAGTCACCACGGCTGCCGAGGCCGCGGTTGACCCGCAGAATCAGCGGCGGGTGGGCATTGTTAGCCGCGCAGATGGCCTCCCAGTGTTCCGGCCACTGAGCTTTCAGGGCCTTCTGCAGCCAGCGCGGGTGAGCGGTATGCAGCACCGGATCGCGATCCAGCTCGGCCAGCAGTGACTCATGCTCGCGTTGGGCATTGCGCAGCACGGCATTGAGCAGGCCCTTGAGCGAGGGCTTCTTCAGCTTGTCGATACAGGCTACCGTCTCGCCGATGGCCGCATGCGCCGGGATTCGCGTATAGAACAGCTGATAGAGACCAATCAGCAGCAGCGCTTCGACATCACGGTCGGCGGCTTTGAAGGGTTTCTGCAGCAGCTTCTCGGCAATCAGGGCCAGGCGTGGCTGCCAGCGTGCGGTGCCAAAGGCCAGGTCCTGAGCCAGGCCACGGTCGCGCTGCTCGACCTTATCCAGCAACGGCGGCAGGCTGCTACCCAGCGAAGCCTTGCCATTGAGCACCACGGCCAGGGCGCGGGCGGCTGCGAGACGCGGGTTCATTGACCGAGCACCAGGCCCGGGGCGAACTGCTCGCGGCGGCTGTTATACAGGTCACTGAAGTTCAGCGCCTTGCCGCCGGGCAGTTGCAGGCGTGTCAGACGCAGCGCGCCTTCGCCACAGGCCACGGTCAGGCCGGATTTATCGGCGGCGAGGATGCTGCCGGGTTGGCCCTGCCCTTCGCCCAGTGCGGCGGCGTGCACCTTGATGGCTTCGCCACCTAGCGTGCTATGGCAGATCGGCCACGGGTGAAAGGCACGCACTAGTCGCTCCAGCTCAATGGCCGGGCGGCTCCAGTCCAGGCGCGCTTCATCCTTGTTCAGTTTGTGCGCATAGGTGGCCAGGCTGTCGTCCTGCACTTCGCCAACCAGACTACCGCTGGCCAAGCCGCTGATGGCCTGAATCACCGCCTGCGGGCCGAGACTGGCGAGACGGTCGTGCAGGCTGCCACCGGTATCTTCGGCAGAAATGGGCGTGCTGACCTTGAGCAGCATCGGCCCTGTGTCCAGGCCGGCTTCCATCTGCATCACGGTAACGCCGGACTCAGCATCACCGGCCTCCACCGCGCGCTGGATCGGTGCGGCACCACGCCAGCGTGGCAGCAGCGAGGCGTGACTGTTGATACAGCCCAGGCGCGGGATATCCAGCACCACTTGCGGCAGGATCAGGCCATACGCCACCACCACCATCAGATCGGGCTTGAGTGCCGCTAGCTCGGCTTGGGCTGCGGGGTCGCGCAGGGTCTGCGGCTGGTGCACCGGAATATCGTGCTGCAGTGCGAGCTGCTTGACCGGGCTGGGGGTGAGTTTCTGCCCACGGCCGGCCGGGCGATCAGGCTGACTGTAGACGGCAATGATCTGGTGTGGCGTGTCGAGCAAGGCCTTGAGGTGTTCGGCGGCGAATTCCGGGGTGCCGGCAAAGACAATACGCAAAGACTCAGACATGGGTTCTCACTGCTAGAAAGAAAAAGGCTTGCCGTAGCAAGCCTTTGAAAGGTGTGGCTTAAGCCTGCTGGCGATGCTGCTTTTCCAGCTTCTTCTTGATGCGGTCGCGTTTGAGATTAGACAGATAATCGACAAACAGCTTGCCATTAAGGTGGTCGCATTCATGCTGGATGCACACGGCAAGCAGGCCTTCTGCGATCAGCTCATAGGGCTGGCCATCGCGGTCCAGCGCCTTGATCTTGACCTTCTGCGGGCGGTCGACGTTTTCGTAGAAACCCGGCACTGACAGGCAGCCTTCCTGGTACTGATCCATTTCCTCGGTCAGCGGCTCGAACTCGGGGTTGATAAACACCCGTGGCTCGGACTTGTCTTCGGACAGATCCATCACCACCACGCGCTTGTGCACGTTGACCTGCGTTGCAGCCAGGCCGATGCCGGGTGCGTCGTACATGGTTTCAAACATGTCATCGATCAGTTGACGCAAGGCGTCATCGACCACGTCCACCGGCTTGGCGATGGTGCGCAGGCGCGGATCGGGAAATTCGAGGATATTCAGGATCGCCATATGCGTTTGTGATGCACTTGTGGAATAAAGTCAAAATCCGCTGCTAAGATGATGAGCAGCATTGAAAAACGGCTTCACGCCGCAGCACGACTGGGTTATGTCGCGGCGCTAGGGCGCTCCACGTGAAGGCACATAATAAAGGGATTCACCGCATGAGGAAATCACTACTCGCCCTGCTGCTGGTTGCGGCAAGTGGCTTGGCCCAGGCCGCCGTGCAACTCAAAGACGGTCACCCAGACCGTTATACCGTGGTCAAGGGCGATACCCTCTGGGATATCTCCGGTAAATTTCTCAGCCAGCCGTGGAAGTGGCCAGAAATCTGGCACGCCAACCCGCAGGTGGAAAACCCTCATCTGATCTATCCAGGCGACCAACTCAGCCTGGTGTATATCGATGGTCAGCCACGTCTGATGCTCAATCGCGGTGAGTCGCGCGGCACCATCAAACTGTCGCCGCAGGTGCGTAGCACGCCGATGGCCGAAGCTATTCCGGCTATTCCATTGGAGGCGATCAACAGCTTCTTGCTGAGCAACCGCATCGTTGATACCCCTGAGCAGTTCCAGGGCGCGCCCTATATTGTTGCCGGCAACGCCGAGCGCGTTGTGAGTGGTGCTGGTGATCGTGTCTATGCCCGAGGCAGTTTCGACGAGTCGGCGCCGGCTTATGGCATCTTCCGCCAGGGCAAAACCTACGTGGATCCGGAAACCCAGGAATTCCTCGGCATTAACGCCGATGACATCGGCTCGGGTGAGATCGTGGCTGAGGAAGGCGATGTCGGCACCATGGTGTTAAGTCGTTCAACTCAGGAAGTGCGTCTCGGTGACCGTCTGTTCCCAACCGAAGAGCGTGCGATCAACTCGACCTTTATGCCGAGTGAACCGGCTGGTGAGATCAACGGCCTGATCCTTGACGTGCCGCGTGGCGTGACCCAGATCGGTCAGTTCGATGTTGTCACCATCAATAAGGGCGCTCGCGACGGCCTGAGCGAAGGTAACGTGCTGGCAGTATATAAAACTGGTGAAACCGTACGTGATCGGGTCACCGGCGAATCAGTGAAGATTCCGGACGAGCGTTCGGGCTTGCTGATGGTGTTCCGCACCTATGACAAGCTCAGCTATGGCCTGGTGCTTGGGGCGTCTCGTTCGCTTGAACTGATGGACAAAGTGCGTAACCCGTAACACCGAAAAGCCCCGCAAACGCGGGGCTTTTTTATTCCCGTCTGAATTTCCTGCCGCCCGCGCGGCGCGACCGATCAAGGATGATCCGCATGTCGCAACCTTCTGTTATTTCCCCTGCGATCTCTCCCGCTGAGCTTGAAGCCCGTCTGCGCCTGCACTGCCTGCCGGAGCTGGGTCCACGGCGCTTTCGTAAACTCCTCAGTGCCTTCGACAGTGCATCGGCCGCGCTTAGCGCCCCGGCTAGTGCCTGGCGTTCCCTGGGTTTGCCGCAGGTGTGCAGCGAGGCGCGGCGCTGCGCCGAGGTGCGTGAGCGTGCCGCGCAAAGTCTGGTCTGGCTGGAAGATGATGCGCATCACGTGGTGATGTGGGATGACGTGATTTATCCAGGGTTGCTGGCCGAGCTGGTGGATGCACCGCCGTTGTTGTTTGTTGCAGGTGACCCGACGCTGCTGGAGCAGCCGCAACTGGCGATGGTTGGCAGTCGGCGCGCCTCGCGGCCAGGGTTGGATACGGCGCAGAGCTTTGCTCGCAGCCTGGCGGGTGGCGGCTTTGTGATTACCAGCGGTCTGGCCTTGGGCATCGATGGTGCGGCTCATCAGGGCGCGCTGGATGCCGGCGGCAAGACAGTTGCGGTGCTTGGTACTGGCTTGCAGTGTTTGTACCCGGCGCGGCACAAGAAACTCGCCGCCGATATCGTCGCCCGTGGTGGTGCGCTGGTCTCCGAGTTACCGCTGGATTGCCCGCCTCAGGCGAGCAATTTTCCCCGGCGCAATCGCATCATCAGTGGCCTATCCGTGGGTGTACTGGTGGTGGAAGCCAGCCCGTCCAGCGGCTCGCTGATTACCGCGCGCCTGGCCGCCGAACAGGGGCGTGAAGTCTATGCGATTCCCGGTTCGATCCATCATCCCGGCGCGCGCGGCTGTCATCAGCTGATCCGCGAAGGGGCGACGCTGGTGGAGAGTATCGAAGACATTCTGCAGGCTCTGCGCGGCTGGCAAGCGCAGCCACCTGTCAACACCTCACAGAGGTCAGAGTCGCCCAGCCACCCATTGCTGGCTCTGTTGCATGCTGCGCCGCATAGCAGCGAAGCGCTGGTGGTCGCCAGTGGCTTGCCGTTGGCCGAAGTGTTGGCGGCGCTGACCGAGTTAGAACTGGACGGCCGGGTTGCCTGCGAAAATGGCCGCTGGGTGGGCCGCGCGCTTTAGCTTGGATACACTGCCTGCCAGGCCTTAGTGGAGAGCAGTGAATGGTCAGCAACTGGCAGATACAGCAAGCCGCACGCGTAGTGCGCAATGGCGGAGTGATTGCCTATCCGACCGAAGCGGTATGGGGGCTGGGCTGTGATCCCTGGAATGACGAAGCGGTGGAGCGCTTGCTGGCGCTGAAGGATCGGCCGGTGCACAAGGGGCTGATTCTGGTCGCCGCCGAGGTTGAGCAGTTTGATTTTCTTCTCGAAGACCTGCCAGAAATCTGGCTGGCGCGCCTGGCCGGCAGCTGGCCGGGGCCCAACACCTGGCTGGTGCCGCATCAGAACCGGCTGCCCGAGTGGATCAGCGGCCAGCACAGCAGTGTGGCCCTGCGCGTCAGCGATCATCCGCAAGTACGTGCGCTGTGTCGCCTGACCGGGCCGCTGGTGTCGACCTCGGCCAATCCGGCTGGCCGACCGTCTGCGCGTTCGCGTCTACGTGTTGAGCAGTACTTTCCCGGCCAGCTGGATGCGGTGCTGGGGGGGGCGTTGGGCGGCCGCAAGAACCCGAGTTTGATTCGCGATTTGATCAGCGGTGATGTGATCAGACCGTCCTGATCAAAGCCAAACCGTCTAGGGCAGCAGAATGCTCGAACCGGTGGTTTGCCGCGCGCTCAGCGCAGTTTGCGCCAGCGCGGCGTCCTTCAGTGCATAGCGGTTGCTGATTTCCACCTGCAGTTGGCCGCTGGCGATCATGGCGAACAGTTCGTCAGCCATCGCCTGCAGCCGGGAAGGCGTATCGGCGTAACCGGCCAGGGTTGGGCGGGTGACGAACAGTGAGCCTTTTTGCGCGAGGATGCCCAGGTTGACGCCGGTTACGGCGCCCGACGCATTACCGAAGCTGACCAGCAGGCCGCGCGGGGCCACGCAGTCCAGCGAGGTTTCCCAGGTGTCCTTGCCGACGCCGTCGTAGACCACCGGGCACTTATTGCCGTTAGTCAGTTCCAGTACGCGCTGGGCGACGTTCTCATGGCTGTAGTCGATGGTCGCCCAGGCGCCCTGCTCTAAGGCCCGCGCCGCTTTTTCCGCCGAGCTGACGGTGCCGATCAGCTTGACCCCAAGCGCCTTGGCCCACTGGCAGGCAAAGGAGCCGACCCCGCCGGCCGCGGCATGAAACAGAATGGTTTCGCCACCTTGCAGAGGGAACGTTTGGCGCAGCAGATACTGCACCGTCAGGCCCTTGAGCATCACTGCGGCGGCCTGCTCGAAGCTGATTGCATCCGGCAGTTTCACCAGCTTCTCGGCCTGCAGCACATGCAGCTCGCTATACGCGCCCAGCGGTCCGGTGGCATAGGCCACGCGGTCACCCACCTGAAAGCCGCTGACCGCAGCCCCCACCGCCTCGACGATACCCGCACCCTCGGTGCCCAGGCTGGACGGCAAGCTTGGTGGCGCATACAGGCCGCTGCGGAAATAGGTGTCGATAAAATTCAGGCCGATCGCCTGGTTCTGCACCCTTACCTCATTGGGACCTGGGGCTGCGGGTGTGTAGTCGGTGTAGTCGAGAACGTCCGGGCCGCCGTGACGGTTGAACTGGATACGCATGGCCATTTTCAGAGTCTTCCGCGATTGAATGCCTGGATGATGCCCGCACGGGCAGAAACGTGCCGTTATCCAATCGTCTGCATTGACCGCCGTCAACTGCGGCCGTGGGGTGCTGGTGTTATGCTGGCCGCCCATTTTTCCCCGCGGCCACGTGCCGCCTGGCCTTACCCGTTTTCAAGGTGCCGCCGTGAGTGACCGTACTGAGGCCGTCAAAGCCTACCTGCTGGATCTGCAAGACCGTATCTGCACTGCCCTGCAAGCCGAAGATGGCGGTGCCGAATTCTTCGAGGATGCCTGGCAGCGGCCAGCCGGCGGTGGCGGCCGCACGCGGGTGATGGAGAACGGCGCGCTGATCGAAAAGGGCGGGGTGAACTTCTCCCACGTGTTCGGCGACAGCCTGCCGCCTTCGGCCAGTGCGCATCGGCCGGAACTGGGCGGACGCGGCTTCGAGGCCCTTGGCGTGTCGCTGGTGATCCACCCGGAAAACCCCTACGTGCCAACCTCCCACGCCAACGTGCGTTTCTTCAGCGCCGAGAAAGAAGGCGAAGAGCCAGTCTGGTGGTTCGGTGGCGGTTTCGATCTGACGCCCTACTACGGCAATGAGGAAGACTGTCGGCACTGGCACCAGGTCGCCCATGACGCTTGCGCGCCCTTCGGTGCCGAGGTCTATCCGAAGTTCAAGGCGTGGTGTGATCGCTACTTCCATCTCAAGCACCGCAGCGAGCCGCGCGGCATTGGCGGGCTGTTCTTCGATGACCTCAATCAGTGGGACTTCGACACCAGCTTCGCCTTTATGCGCGCCATCGGCGATGCCTATCTCGCCGCTTACCTGCCCATCGTGCAGCGCCGCAAGCTGACCCCCTATGGCGAGCGCGAGCGTGAATTCCAGGCCTTCCGCCGTGGCCGCTATGTCGAGTTCAACCTGGTGTTCGACCGCGGCACGCTGTTCGGCCTGCAGTCCGGCGGGCGTACCGAGTCGATCCTGATGTCGCTGCCGCCGCACGTACGCTGGGGCTACGACTGGAAGCCAGAGCCGGGCAGTGAAGAGGCGCGCCTGACAGAGTATTTCCTGACAGATCGTGACTGGCTGAATGAGGCGGGCCGCTGATGGACCGCTACGGCGTATTCGGCAACCCCATTGGCCACAGCAAATCACCGCTGATTCATCGCCTGTTTGCCCAGCAGACTGGCGAGCAGCTGAGTTATGAAGCCCTGCTCGCGCCGCTGGACGACTTCCCCGGATTTGCCCGCGCCTTCTTTGCCGATGGTTTGGGTGCCAATGTCACGGTGCCGTTTAAGGAGCAGGCGTTTGCTCTCACCGATCAGCTCAGCGCCCGTGCTCAACGCGCTGGCGCGGTCAATACCCTAAAGAAGCTTGCCGACGGCAGCCTGCTTGGCGACAACACCGACGGCGCCGGCCTGGTGCGTGATCTGACGGTGAATGCCGGGGTAAACCTCAAGGGCAAACGCATTCTTCTGCTCGGCGCCGGCGGTGCGGTGCGCGGGGTGCTGGAGCCGTTGCTGGCCGAGCAGCCGGCGGCGTTGGTGATTGCCAACCGCACGGTGGAAAAGGCCGAGCAGCTGGCCCGCGAATTCGCCGACCTGGGCCCAGTGGTTGCCAGCGGTTATGACTGGATTGATGCGCCGGTGGACCTGATTATCAACGGCACCTCGGCCAGCCTGGCCGGCGAGTTGCCGCCGATTGCACCGAGCCTGATCCAGCCGGGGCATACCCTGTGCTACGACATGATGTACGGCAAGGAATTGACTGCCTTTAACCGCTGGGCTGCCGAGCACGGCGCAGCGCGCACTCTGGATGGCTTGGGCATGCTGGTCGAACAGGCCGCCGAAGCCTTTGCCCTGTGGCGTGACGTACGCCCTGCCAGCGCCCCGGTGTTGGCCGAACTGCGCCGCCTGCTGGCCGAGGGTTAAGCGCGTATGCCGCTGAGCCCGACTGAACTGGCGCAGATCAGCGCGCTGACCCTGCGCCATTATCAGGAATGCGCCGAAGACTTTCGCGAGGGCACCCGCGACCACGATGTCAGCCAGAATATCGCCGCCCTGCTCGCGCATATTCAGGCCACTACGCCCTACCAGATTCTCGATTTCGGCTGCGGGCCGGGGCGCGATCTGCGCACTTTCAGCGCTATGGGCCACAGCGCTGTCGGTTTGGACGGCTGCGCGCGCTTTGTCGAAATGGCTCGCGCCGACAGTGGCTGCGAAGCCTGGCAGCAGGACTTTCTCGCCCTTGATCTGCCGCCTGAGCGCTTCGATGGCGTGTTTGCCAATGCCTCGCTGTTTCATATTCCCCGCCAGGAACTGCCACGGGTGCTGAAGCAGCTGCATGCCACCCTTAAACCTGGCGGCGTGCTGTTTAGTTCCAACCCCCGTGGCGAGAACCAGGAAGGCTGGAATGGCGAGCGCTACGGTGCCTATCACGACCTGGCCAACTGGCGCGTGTTGCTTAACGCCGTAGGCTTTAGCGAGCTGCAGCATTACTACCGCCCAGCGGGTTTGCCGCGTGAGCAGCAACCCTGGCTGGCCAGTGTCTGGCGCAAACTTTGAGCCTTCAGTACACGTCGCGCAGATAACGCTTCTGTTCGGCCAAACGGCGAATATGTTCGGCGGCTTTTTCCTCGCTCAAACCACCGTGCTCGCGCGCCACATCGCGTAGTGCCTGTTCGACATCCTTGGCCATGCGGTTGGCGTCGCCGCAGACATACAGCTGCGCACCCTCCTCCAGCCAACGCCACAGCTCGCCGCCCTGTTCACGAATACGATCCTGCACGTAGATCTTCTGCGCCTGATCGCGGGAGAAGGCTAGGCTGAGGTTGGTCAGCAGGCCGTCGTGCTGCATCGCCGTCAGCTCGTCGCGGTAGTAGAAGTCGCTGGCCGCATGCTGCTCGCCGAAGAACAGCCAGTTCTTGCCGGCATCGCCGCGCGCGCGGCGTTCGTGGAGGAAGCCGCGAAACGGCGCCACGCCGGTGCCGGGGCCGATCATGATCATCGGCACGTCGCCATCTTGCGGCACGCGAAAGTTTTTATTGCTCTGCACAAACAGCGGCACCTCGGCGTTATTCACACGGTCGGCGAGAAAGGTCGAGGCCACGCCCTTGCGCTTGCCGTAGCGCACGGCGGACACGGTCAGGTGCACTTCGCCGGCATGCGCCTTGGGGCTCGAGGAGATGGAATACAGGCGCGGTTGCAGGCGCTTGAGGCTGCCCAGCAGTTCGTCAGCCGTGTGTTCAGCCGGATAGGCCTGCAGCACATCGGCCAGTTGGCGGCCCCACAGCCAGTCCTTCAGCTCGGCCTTGCACTTGCCAAGCAGGCTGCGCAGCTCGTTGCTGGCGCTGCGCTTGGCGACCAGGGCGATGGCCTCGTTGCTCGGTCGGGCAATTTCGAAATGACTGGTCAGCGCCTCGCGCAGCGGCAGCTCGCCGACCTTGGCCACGTTGACCAGTTGTTCGCCGTCCAGGCACGTCAGTTCGAGCACTTCCTCGACCAGCTCCGGGCAGTTGCGCGGCCATACGCCGAGGGCATCGCCGGCTTCGTAGGCCAGGCCGGAGTCGCCCAGGGCGAAGGCGAACTGGCGGGTGTCCTTGCTCGCGCCTTCTGCGTTCAGGCGTAGGTTCAGCGCCAGGCGCGCGGGCAGCGGCTGGGTCTTGCTCACCGGCTGAGGGCCGACGGGCTCAGTTGCGGCTGCGCTGTGTGCGGGAGCCGGCGTTGCAACCGGGCGCAGCAAGGGCAGCAGCTCGCTTAGCCAGGCCGCCGCTGCGTCGTCGAAATCGCTGTCGCAATCCAGGCAGGGCCGCAGTGGCGTGGCGCCGAGTTCGGCCATACGCCGGTCGAGGTTTTTGCCGTGCTGGCAGAACTGCTCGTAGTTGGGATCACCGAGGGCCAGTACCGCATAACGCAGATTTTCCAGGCGCAGGTCGCTGGTCTGCAGGGCGTTCCAGAAGGCCTGGCCGTTGTCCGGTGCATCACCGTCGCCGAAGGTGCTGCTGAGCAGCAACACCGAGCCGGCGCTGGCCAGTTGCTGCGGTGGGTAATCGGCCATGCAGCTGAGCGCCACAGCTACCCCGGCCTCGCTCAGGTGCGCCGCAAGGCGTTCGGCCAGTGCTTCGGCATTGCCGGTTTGTGAGGCCCACAGCAGCGTCACTGCAGGGTTTGCTGCCAGAGCCGCTGGCGCGACGCGGCTGAATATTCCGGCGAGCATGCCGTCGAGCCATAGGCGGGTCGGCTCGGCCAGGGGGGCCTGGCTTGGCAGGCTGGGCACTCCGCCGCCGGGGTTGCTGCGCAAGCCGCTGATATAGCCGGCCATATAGGTGCGCTCGCTTTCGCTGAGGGGAGGCGGCGCGCTGCAATCTACGCCGACCAGGGCCGCAAAGGTTTCGATGCTCGACATCGCGAGTTCCTCGGGCGGGTGAGATAGGCGAGTGCTGTCGACTGCCTCGGCTGCGGGCGAGTCGAGGTGTTGATGGGCGATCAGCTCGATACGTCGCAGGCTGACGGCGCAGAACTTGAATTCCGGCTGCTGCGAGATGGGGTCGATGGCGTCGCTGGTCACCGCGTTAATCGCCAGGTTGTCGCCGTACACATCGTTCCAGTGGAACGGCGCAAAGCAGCCGCCGGGCAGCACGCGGTCGCTGATCTGCACCGGCAGCACGGCATGGCCACGCCGCGAACGGACTTCCAGCTGGTCTCGGTCGCGCACGCCGAGGGCGGCGGCGTTCTGCGGGTGCACTTCGATAAAGGGGCCGGGGTTGAGCTTGTTCAGCGTGGCGACCTTGCCGGTCTTGGTCAGGGTGTGCCACTGGTGCTGCAGGCGCCCGGTGTTGAGTACGAAGGGGAAGTCGGCATCGGGCATTTCCGCCGGGTCGAGGTGCGGGCGCGGGAAGAACTGCGCCTTGCCGCTGGGCGTGGCAAACGCCAGGCGCGGCGTGCTGCCGTCTGCGCGAATGTGCAGATGCTGGCTGATTCCGTCGTTGATGTAGCGCAGCGGCATACGCCCGTCGCCCTCTTCACTGGCGCAGGGCCATTGCAGCGGCGTTTGGCGCAGGCGCGGGTAGCTGGCGCCGCGCAGGTCATAACCGGTTTTGCGGTTGTGGAAGCGTTTGATTTCCTCGAATACCTGCTCGGCTGATTCGTAGCTGAAGCCGTCGGCAAAGCCCATGGCGCAGGCCACCTCGGCGATGATCCGCCAGTCGGCCATGGCCTCTCCGGGCGGCTCGACGGCTTGCGGCATCAGGGTCAGGTTGCGTTCGGAGTTGATCATCACCCCTTCGGCTTCGGCCCACAGCGCGCCAGGCAGGAGGATGTCGGCGTAGCGATTGGTTTCGGTGTCGAGGAAGGCGTCCTGGGCGATCACCAGTTCGGCGGCCTTCAGTCCTTCGATCACCTTGCTACGGTTGGCCATGCTCGCCACTGGATTGGTGCAGATGATCCAGCAGGCCTTGACCTTGCCGGCTGCCAGATCCTCGAATAGGGTCACGCTGCCGCCGCCCAGGCGGGTGTGCAGGGTGCCGGCGGGCACGCCCCAGATCTGCTCGACAAAGGCGCGGTCGTCGTCCACCAGTACGCTGCGCTGGCCCGGCAGGCCGGGGCCCATATAACCCATCTCGCGGCCGCCCATGGCGTTGGGCTGGCCGGTGAGGGAGAACGGCCCGCTGCCGGGGCGGCAGATCTTGCCGGTGGCCAGGTGCAGGTTGCACAGGGCGTTGGTGTTCCAAGTGCCGTGGGTGCTCTGGTTGAGGCCCATGGTCCAGCAGCTCATCCACTCGCCGGCTTCGCCGATCCAGCGTGCGGCCTGGCGGATCGCCGCTTCGCTCAGACCGGTGTGGGCGGCGACGTAGTCGGGGGTGTAGCTTTCGAGGAAGTCCGGCATGACCTCCCAGCCTTCGGTGAACTCGGCAATAAAGGCCGGATCGGTGTGGCCGTTCTTGTGCAGCAGGTGCAGCAATCCGTTGAGCAGCAGCAGGTCGCTGCCCGGTTTGATCTGCAGAAACAGGTCGGCCTTGTCCGCCGTGGCATTACGCCGGGGGTCGACGACGATCAGCTTGGCGCCGGCCTTGACCCGTGCCATCAGGCGTAGAAACAGGATTGGGTGACAGTCGGCCATATTCGCGCCGATCACCAGCAGCACATCCGCGCGGTCGAAATCCTGGTACGAGCCGGGCGGGCCGTCGGCACCTAGCGACAGCTTGTAGCCGCTACCGGCGCTGGCCATGCACAGGCGCGAGTTGGATTCGATCTGGTTGCTGCCCAGGTAACCTTTGACCAGCTTGTTGGCCAGGTACTGCGCCTCCAGCGACATCTGCCCGGAGACATACAGGGCGATGGCGTCCGGGCCGTGTTCGTCGAGAATCGCGCGCAGGCGGGCGGCGGCGGCGCTGATCGCGGCGTCCATGGCGATTTGCCCCGGGTCACGGTTACGTTCGCTGCGCAGGTAGGCGTGCTGCATGCGGCCGGATTCGTTCAGCGGCTGGGCGCAGGTGCTGCCCTTGGTGCACAGGCGGCCGAAGTTGCTCGGATGCTGTTGGTCACCGCTGACCTTGGCGATCTTGCCGTTTTCCACTTGCATGACGATGCCGCAGCCGACGCCGCAATATGGACAGACACTCCGAACCGTTTTGTTCGCCACACCCCTCTCCTGCACCTGAAACGCAAAACGCCATGCAACCCTCCGTCGAAACGGGAGTGGCACGGCGTCTTTGTCGTGGATGGGCAATCAGCGTTGATTGCCTGGGTTGGTCTATAGCAAGGCACGCGCCAGGGTTCGCCAGGGCGGCTTGAACGCCCGCGTGGCAAGGCCTGGCGAGGTGTGTGCGGGACCGCTGGCCGGTTTTGCGCGACTCATAATGGGGCGCAGGCTGCCCTGCTCGCCTCTTTTTGGGTCTTTATCGCGCCGGGCAGGTGAGCCTGCAACTGCGCCTGCAGCCCACTGCAATGCGGGCCGCAGGCCACTGCGGGGAAACTGGCACAGGCGCTGCATGAGCCCCTGCGAGCCCGCCACATTCGGGCCGCCCATTCGATCAATGGCGATCGCCAGCCTGCACAGGCAATGGGTAATCAGGTGCCACTCGCAGGCACCGCACAGAACAGGCAAAGGCGCCTGAAACCGCAAGGTTTCAGGCGCTTTTTTTATTGCCGCAGAAAAACCTGATGAGCTTCGGCCGGGAAATGCCATGAACAGCACAGATACCTCCACAGACCAGCAGCGGCTGATCATCATCGGCAACGGCATGGTCGGCCATCATTGCGTCGAGCAACTGATCGAGCGTGGCGCGCTGGCGCAGTACCGCGTGCAGGTATTCAGCGAAGAGCCGCTGCGCGCCTATGACCGCGTGCACCTCTCCGAGTATTTCACCGGCCGCGATGCCGAATCCCTGGCCCTCAGCGGTGCCGAGCTGTACCAGACGCCGGGCGTAACCCTGCACCTGGGCGTGCCGGTGCTGGAGATCGACCGCGAACGCCGCGAAGTGATCACCGCCGAAGGCAGCTTCCCCTACGACCAGCTGGTGCTGGCCAGCGGCTCCTACCCCTTCGTGCCGCCGATTGAAGGTGCCGAAGGCGATTCGCGCCTGGTCTACCGCACCCTGGCCGACCTTGACACCATCCAGGCCGCCGCCAAGAGCGCGCGCCGTGGCGTAGTGGTTGGCGGTGGCCTGCTCGGCCTGGAAGCGGCCAACGCGCTGAAGTCCCTGGGCCTGGAAGCCCATGTTGTGGAATTCGCCCCACGGCTGATGCCGGTGCAGCTGGATGAGCATGGCGGCCTGGCGCTGAAGGCGCAGATCGAGGCCCTGGGCGTCAGCGTGCACCTGTCGCGCGGCACCCAGTCGATCACCCCGGGCAGCGAGTACCGCTACCGGATGAATTTCGCCGGTGACGAATTCCTGGAAACCGACCTGATCGTGTTCTCCGCCGGTATCCGCCCGCAGGACGCCATCGCCAAGCAGTGCGGTCTGGAACTCGGCCCGCGCGGCGGTGTGGCCATCGACAGTCAGTGCCGCACCAGCGACCCGGCCATCTACGCCATTGGCGAATGCGCGGCGTGGAACGGCGGCATCTTCGGCCTAGTCGCACCGGGCTATCAGATGGCCCGCAGCGTCGCCACCCAGCTGTGCGGCGAGGACAGCGAGCCGTTCATGGGCGCGGATATGTCGACCAAGCTCAAGCTGCTCGGCGTCGACGTCGGCTCCATCGGCGATGCCCACGGCGCCACCGCCGGCTCGCGCAGCTACCGCTTTATCGACGAAGCCAACGCCAGCTACCGTCGTCTGGTCGTCTCCGCTGACGGCAAGCAGGCTATCGGCGCTGTGCTGGTCGGCGACAACAGCTACTACGACACCCTGCTGCAGTACGTGCAGAACGGCATCAAGCTGCCGGCCGATCCGTCCTGCCTGATCCTGCCGCAAGGCGAAGGCGCCCCGGCGCTGGGTGCCGATGCCCTGCCGGACACCGCGACCATCTGCTCCTGCCATAACGTCAGCAAGGGTGCGATCTGCTCGGCGATCGACGCCGGCTGTGGTGACCTCGCCGGGCTCAAGGCCTGCACCAAGGCCGCCACCGGTTGCGGCGGCTGCTCGGCGCTGCTCAAGCAGGTGTTCGAACACGAACTGACCGCCCGCGGCGTGACCGTCGACAAGAGCCTGTGTGAACACTTCGCCTACACCCGCCAGGAGCTGTACGGCATCGTTCGCGTGGAAGGCATCGAGAGCTTCGAGGCGCTGCTGGCCAAGCACGGCCGTGGTCATGTCGGCTGCGACATCTGCAAGCCGGCGGTGGGCTCGATCCTCGCCTCCTGCTGGAACCGCTCGATCACCGACCCGGCGCTGGTGCCGCTGCAGGACACCAACGACACCTTCATGGCCAACATGCAGAAGAACGGCACCTACTCGGTGGTGCCGCGTATTCCCGGTGGCGAAATCACCCCGGACGGCCTGCTGGCCATCGGCGCGGTGGCGAAGAAATACGACCTCTACACCAAGATCACCGGCGGCCAGCGCATCGACCTGTTCGGCGCGCAGCTGCACGAACTGCCGGACATCTGGGCCGAACTAATCGCCGCCGGCTTCGAAACCGGCCACGCCTACGGCAAATCGCTGCGCACGGTGAAGAGCTGCGTCGGCAGCACCTGGTGCCGCTACGGCGTGCAGGACAGCGTCGGCATGGCGCTGCTGCTGGAGGATCGCTACAAGGGCCTGCGCTCGCCGCACAAGATCAAGTTCGCCGTCTCCGGCTGCACCCGCGAATGTGCCGAGGCGCAGAGCAAGGATGTGGGCGTGATCGCCACCGAGAACGGCTGGAACCTCTACGTGGCCGGCAACGGCGGCATGCGTCCACGCCACGCCGAGCTGTTCGCCACCGATCTGGATGACGAAACCCTGATCCGCTACATCGACCGCTTCCTGATGTTCTACGTGCGCACCGCCGACCGCCTGCAACGCACTTCGGTGTGGCGCGAGTCGCTAGACGGCGGCCTGGATTACCTCAAGGAAGTGATCATTCACGACAGCCTCAATCTCGCCGCCGAGCTGGAAGCGCAGATGCAGCTGGTGATCGACCGCTACGAGTGCGAATGGGCCAACACCCTGAAGGACCCGGAGAAGCTCAAACGCTTCCGCACCTTCGTCAACCAGCAAGGCGGCGATCCGGACATCCAGTTTGTCGAAGAACGTGGCCAGCGCCGCCCGGTGCGCGCTGACGAGCTTGCCCTTATTCCGCTATTCGAGGAGGTGGTCTGATGAGCCAGTCCAGCGCAACCGCAACAGTCGAACAAACCCGCGTGCAGTGGCGCGCCCTGTGCAGCCGAGCCGATCTGGTTGCCAACTCCGGCGTGGTCGCCTGGGTCGATGGCGCCCAGGTGGCGCTGTTCTATCTGCCTGACGAGACCCGCGGCAAACAGCTGTATGCCGTCGATAACCGCGACCCGAAGTCCGGTGCCAACGTGATTGGACGCGGCATTGTCGGCAGCCTGGCCGGCGACCTGGTGATCGCCGCGCCACTGTACAAACAGCACTACCGCCTGGAAGACGGCAGCTGCCTGGAATACCCCGAGCAGCAACTGCGTACCTGGCCGGTGCGCTTGCAGGGCGACCGGGTGGAAATTGGTCTGAGCTAAAGCCAACGTTCAGTAAACATCGACCAGCCCGCGAACAGCACCCTTGCCCGGTGTTGCTCGCGGGCTTTGTCGTTCAATGGCCGTCCGTATAGGATGGCCATGCTGCGGCACGGCAAAACCTGCACTGCCGGTAATTAATAAGCGAAGGAACCCCGTGCATGCACCGCCGACTTAGCCAGGCCCTGTTTACGCTCTGCATCAGCCTGAGCTGCATCGCCGTTACCCAGGCCGGGGATGTTCAGTTGGCAGTGGCTGCCAACTTCAGCGCACCCATTCCGGCCATCGCCCGCGGCTTCGAGGAGGCCACAGGGCATCGGCTGGTGACGGCTTACGGCGCTACCGGACAGCTCTACGCGCAGATCAAGAACGGTGCACCCTTCGAAGTATTCCTCGCTGCCGATGAGCTAACCCCGGCCAAGTTGGAGAGCGAAGGTGAGGCGGTTGCCGGCTCACGTTTTACCTATGCCATTGGCGCCCTGGCGCTGTGGTCGGCGCAGGTCGGCTATGTCGACGAGCGCGGCGCCGTGCTCAAGGCCAATAAGTTTCAGCACCTGGCCATTGCCAACCCGAAAACCGCTCCTTATGGCCTGGCTGCCGCCCAGGTGCTAGCCAAGCTGGGGCTGAGCCAGGCCGTGGCGCCCAAGCTGGTCGAAGGGCAGAGCATTGCCCAGACCGTTCAGTTTGTTGCCAGTGGCAATGCCGAACTGGGCTTTGTCGCGCTGTCGCAGGTGTACAAGGACGGTCTGCTCACCAGCGGCTCGGCCTGGAAGGTGCCTGCTGAATTGCATACTCCAATTCGTCAGGACGCGCTGATCCTCAAAAAGGGTGAGCACAATCCAGCCGCTATGGCCTTGGTCGAGTATTTGAAAAGCGAAAAAGTGGCCGCAATCATCACGTCCTACGGCTACACGCGTTAGAGGAGCGTTGCGATGCCACTGACTAAAGCCGATTTCGCAGCGGTCCTGCTGACGTTCGAGCTGGCATCGCTGACTACCCTGTTGCTGCTGCTGATCGGGACGCCGATTGCCTGGTGGCTGGCGCGCACTGATTCGCGCTGGAAGCAGCCGATTGGTGCCATCGTCGCCCTGCCGCTGGTGCTGCCGCCAACGGTGATTGGCTTCTACCTGCTGGTGAGCATGGGGCCGCATGGCGTTATCGGTCAGCTGACCCAGAGCCTCGGCCTTGGCACCCTGACGTTTACCTTTGCTGGGCTGGTGATCGGTTCGGTGTTCTATTCCCTGCCCTTTGTCGTGCAGCCACTGCAGAACGCCTTCGAGGCGATTGGTCGTGCCCCGCTGGAGGCGGCGGCGACGCTGCGCGCCGGGCCTTGGGATGCGTTCTTCACGGTGGTGTTGCCGCTGGCCAAGCCGGGGTTTGTCACCGCAGCGATTCTTGGTTTTGCCCATACCGTGGGCGAGTTCGGCGTGGTGCTGATGATTGGCGGCAATATCCCCGGTAAGACCCAGGTGGCCTCCGTGCAGATCTACAACCACGTGGAAACCATGCAGTACGCCCAAGCCCATTGGCTGGCCGGCGGTATGGTGCTGTTCTCCTTTATCGTGCTGCTGGCGCTCTACTCTGGTCGAAGCAGCGGGCGCAGCAGTACGCGGGTGTGGCGATGATCTGGCCTTTGGCGCGGCGCAATCCGGCGATTCGTACAGTCGCCGGGGCGGGTGAAATCCAGGCGCGTTTCAAGGTGGAGCATGCCGGTTTCACCCTGGATGTTGAGCTGAACCTGCCCGGTCGCGGCGTCAGCGCGCTGTTCGGCCATTCTGGCTCGGGCAAGACCAGCTGCCTGCGCTGTTTTGCCGGGCTGGATCAGCCGAGCGCAGGCTACCTGCAGGTCAACGGCGAGCTGTGGCAGGACAGCGCCCAGGGCGTCTTCGTGCCGGCACATCAACGTGCCGTGGGTTACGTGTTTCAGGATGCCAACCTGTTTGCCCACCTTACCGTGCGGCGCAATCTGCAGTACGGCTTGAAGCGCATTCCCGCAGCCCAGCGGCGGATTGCCCTGGAGCAGGCGGTGGAATTGCTCGGTATAGAGCATCTGCTGGAGCGCTTGCCAGGCAAGCTGTCTGGCGGCGAACAGCAGCGCGTAGGCATTGCCCGCGCCCTGCTGACCAGCCCACGCCTGTTGCTGCTGGACGAGCCGTTGGCGTCCCTCGACCTCAAACGCAAGCAGGAGGTGTTGCCCTATCTGGAGCGCCTGCATCAGGAGCTGGAAATTCCGATTGTCTACGTCAGCCACTCGCCGGATGAAGTGGCGCGTCTGGCCGATCATCTGGTGCTACTGGAGGACGGTAAGGTCAGCGCCAGCGGTCCACTCAAGGAAACCCTGCTGCGCGCCGACCTGCCGTTTGTCTTCGAGGACGATGCCGAGGCGGTGGTCGACGGCGTAGTTACCGCCCATGACCAGGCTTACGGGCTGCTCTCCCTGCAATTGCCGGATAGCCAGATCAACTTGCGCTTGCCCCACGGGCCGCTGCCGTTGGGTCAGTCGGTGCGGATCAAGGTCAAGGCGCGGGATGTCAGTCTGAGCCTGCAACAGGCCGAGGACAGCAGCGTGCTCAACCTGTTGCCAGCGCGAGTAGTGGACTGGATCAACGTCGCCGAACAAGCCCATGTGCTGGTGCGTGTGCAGGTGGGCGGCGAGCAACTGATTGCCCGCATCACCCGTTACTCCTTCGACCGCCTGCAGATCCAGCGCGAGCAGTTGCTGTGGGCGCAGGTCAAGTCGGTGTCGTTACTGAGCACTCACTGATGTCTGGGCAAACGCGCCGGGGATGACCTGCGAGCGCTTCAGCCCCAGCCACTCCAACTCGATAAACACCACTACCACAACAGCCTGGACGATCACGAAGGCGTAGCCCAGCGCGTTCGGTGTGAACCAGCCGCTGAGCAGCACCAGCAGGCTGAGCACCACCCATAGCGCATTCAGGCCGATCACCGTGTAGACCGCTGCCCGCGCCATGCTTTCACGGCGCGATAGCCAGAGCAGAAAGGCCACCAGCGGAATCAGCACCACGCCAACGCCGAAGAGGAATGCACCCGGCAGGGCCAACAGACTGCTGAGCCAGTCAGCCAGCAGCAGGAGTTGCGCCGTGGTGATCACGCCCACCAGGCCATCGGCGAGCAGGGCACGGCGCAGTAACAGCGAAGGTTGCAAGGTGGTCATGGCGAAGTCTCCATAAAGAACCGTCGAAATGGCGGCTTGCTCTTAGATTTCGCCGATCCACGCGCCGCGTCGATTACCTCGCAGGTAATGGCTGCAATGACCTTGCTGGTCTATCGTCGATGCCCATGAACAGCCAAATCCAGCCCGTCGGGGCCCTGCTGCGCCAGTGGCGCCAGCATCGTCGTCTGAGTCAGCTCGACCTCGCTTGTGAGGCCGATATTTCCACCCGCCACCTGAGCTTTGTTGAAACCGGGCGCGCCCAGCCCAGCCGCGAGATGCTGCTGTTGCTCGCCGAGCAGCTGGAGATTCCGCTGCGCGAACGCAATCGTCTGCTCAGCGCCGCTGGCTATGCACCGCTGTTTACTCAGCATGCGCTGTCCGAGCCAGCCATGGCGGCCGCGCGCAGCGCCATCGACCTGCTGCTCAAGGCCCACGAGCCCTACCCGGCACTGACCATCGACCGTCACTGGAACCTGCTGGCGGCCAACAGTGCCCTCGCGCCCTTTCTGCAGGGCATTGCGCCTGAGCTGCTGACGCCGCCGATCAACGTCATGCGCCTGAGCCTGCACCCGCAAGGGCTGGCACCGCGTATCGTCAACCTGGGCGCCTGGCGCGCCTACCTGTTGGCGCGGCTGCAGCGCGATTTTCAGGCCAGCGGCGATGCTCAGTTGCACGCGCTGTGGGATGAGCTGAACGCCTATCCAGGGCCGGCGGCGCCCGCGCAATTCGACAGCGACACAGTGCTGATGCCGTTGCAGTTTGCCAGCGAGCAGGGCGTGATCAGCCTGATCGGCACCACCACGGTGTTTGGCACCGCCAATGACATCACCCTGGCGGAACTGGCGCTGGAAACCTTCTTTCCGGCCGATGCCTTCAGCGCGCAGTACCTGCGTGACTTGGCCGAATCGACGCATCTTTCCGACGAAATCACTCTTTAGGCTGCTTTTATCCCGTATTCAGTGCAGTACCCTGTTGCGCGCGATTGTATAAGCTGACCTCGTTCAGCACTGCTCACAAAAATAATAAGGAGCACACCACGTATGCGTTCTATAACGCTGTCTCGCTCGCTATTGCTCGCGGTTATCGGGTTGTTGGCCGGCCTCTCGCCGCTGACCTTTGCCCAGGCCGTTACCCCCCAGGAACAGGTTCAAGTGCAGGCCAGCCGGGTTACCAGCAGCTTGATGCTGTTACGCGGTGAGGGTTTCCAAAAGAAACACCAGGACGCCCTGGAAACTGATCTACAGGCCCTGGCCGCCGCCGTGCAGAGCCTGCCGCAAAGCAGCGATGCCCTGCGCAGTGCCCATCAGGAACTGGTGGTGCAGATTCGCCGTGGCGTGGCCTTTGGCCCGAGTGAAGATGACATGCCCTGGCGCTACCCCGAGGACCTCAGCAAGGCCCTGCTCGGCGTGCTTGAGGAAACCCGCAAGCTGGCCGGCCCGGCTGATAGCGAACTGTCCGCCAAGCTCGAATACCTCTCGGTGCAGTACCTCAGCCGCGCCTACTTCGGCAATTTCGAAACCGCCCGCGAGCAGCCCGACACCTACCTCGGCCAGGATGAACGCAAGATCGTGCCGTCAGTCGATGCGCAGCTGGCCGCACTGGATGGCAAGGCCGACCCGCAGGTGGGCAAGCTGAAAACCCGCTGGGATTACCTCAAGGCCGCGCTGGTTGACCTTAACAGCCAGAGCAGCGCCCTGCAGAGTGCCTCGGGTCGACCGTTTGCGCCGATCACCGTGTATCGCCATACACGGTCACTGACCACGCAGTGGATGGCGATGTATTGAGGTCTGTCTTGGATCTGCTGCGCGTCGGCCCTGCTGCGTTAAAAACAGGCTCGGAATGCTCATGTACAAAAGTACACTCCGCTTCCTCGCCTGTTTTTGCCTTGCAGGACTCTAGCTCGCAAGATCTTGATTACGTTCTAGGCGTGAATCGATCAAGCAGTGGTTTTCTTCTCGCGGATACAGGTCGGGCCGGCGCGCTCGACGATGGCGTGCTCAACCTCTTTGCGTAGGCCCAGCAGGAAGGCCGCTTCGGCGGCGACGAACAGTGGGCCGATCACCAGGCCCATGACGTCATCGACAAACGCCGGTTTGCGCCCTTCGTAGTAATGGCCGACAAACTGAATAATCCAGCCGATCACAAACAGGCCGATGCCGCTGCTTAGCCACACCGCCGTTGATTGCACGGCCAGGCCCGCCGCTGCCCACAGGCTGAGCACCAGCAGCAGCGCCATCAGCAGGCCGAAGCGCAGGTCCAGGCGCAGGTAAAACACGCCCGCCGCCACGGCCACCAGCAGCGCGGGGGACAGCCAAAGGCCCAGCAGCTCGAAGCCGGGGCGTGACAACAACACGGCCACCGCCACAACGATCAGTGGAATACCGATAAAGTGGCTGAGAATATTGCGTTGGTCGCGGTGATAGGCCGCGTATTGAGCCAGATGATCAACCAGGGTTTTCATTATTATTTTCCTCATGCAAGACAGGTGGCCAGCATGAACCCACGCCCACGCAGCGCTCTGTCAGCTAGCCGACAAACCGCCTGGAGCCGTCGATGAACAGCGGCCACCACTATCAGGCACGTCTGCGTCAGGGCCACTGGTTCAGCGCCCTGCCCGCTGCATTACAGGAGGCGCTGCTGGCCGCCGCCCAGGTGCAGCAACTGGCGCCTGGTCAGGTGCTGTTTCGTCGGGGCGACAAACCCTGCGGGCTGTATGCGGTGGTCGAGGGCGGCATGCGCATCGGCGCGGTCAGTGCCACCGGCAAGGAAGCGCTGCTGACCCTGGTCGAGCCACCCTACTGGTTTGGCGAGATTTCCCTGTTTGATGGCCAACCGCGCACCCATGATGCCTTTGCCGAAGGCCCCGCCACCTTGCTGCTGGTGCCGCAGGCGCGGCTGCTGGCGCTGCTCGAACAGCAACCGCAGTACTGGCGTGATTTCGCCCTGCTGATGAGCCATAAACTGCGCCTGGCGTTTATCGCCCTGGAAGAAATGAGCCTGCTGCCCGCCGCCCCACGTCTGGCCCGGCGCCTGCTGCTGATTGCCGAGAACTACGGTGAAGGCGAGCCGCGCCGCGTGCTGCACCTGCCGCAGGAACAGCTGGCGCTGATGCTGGCGATCTCCCGGCAGACCACCAACCAGATCCTCAAGGAGTTGGAGGCCCAGGGCATTCTGCGCCTGACCTATGGCGAGATCGAACTCCTCGATCTGCCGCGCTTGCGTCAGGCGGCGCAGTAGGCAGCGGCTGCAAAGACTGAACCTCTGGCGCAGAATGGCGCTCTATTGCCGACCTGTTTGCCGCCAGAGCCCGATGTACTGATGCCGATAAACGCTGAGACACCCCCTGCCGTCCACGCTGACCTGCCCCTGGTGCTGGCCGGCCCGCTGCTGCGCCGCATGGAAGCGCAGCGCCTGGTGCTCTGGCTGGTTGGCAGCAGGCCCTTATCGCTAACCCTGCAGCTGAGCCATGGTGATGCAGCCGAGCCACAGCGCTTACCGCTGCACGGTGACAGCTGCCAGGTTATCCAGATTGGCGAGCAGGCGTTTATCCACCTGATTGACCTCAAGCTGGAAGCGCCGCTGCCCTGCGATGTGCAGATTGATTACGACCTGCTGATCGAACAGCCGGATCAGGCCGCGCTGGGTATCGCCGACTGGGCGCCGCACTTGCTGTACGACGGCGCGACCCAGGCGAATTTTGTGCTGCGCGCGCAGCTGGATCATCTCCTGCACGGCTCTTGT
The DNA here is from genome assembly GCF_012985775.1 of Pseudomonas sp. WS 5011. NCBI lineage: Bacteria > Pseudomonadati > Pseudomonadota > Gammaproteobacteria > Pseudomonadales > Pseudomonadaceae > Pseudomonas > Pseudomonas sp. WS 5011. Next base: position 40,305 of record NZ_JAAQXA010000018.1, on the reverse strand, counting down.
CGCAAGCCTCATCATCCGGCGGCTGACGGCTTGCTCTGCGCTGACCGTCTGCTGGCCGAAGCGCATGCCGCCGAGGAGCGCCCGGCCTTGCTGCTGATGAGTGGCGATCAGATCTACGCCGATGATGTCAGCGGGCCGATGCTGCGGGCGATTCATCAGGTGATTGAGCGCCTGGGTTTGTTTGGCGAGCATTTGCAAGGTGCGGTGGTCGATGACAGCACGGCGCTGTACCAGCACCCCGCCAGCTACTACCAGCGCGCCGAGCTGCTGCCGGCGCTGAAGAGCAACGAAACCCTGCGCGAGCGCTTCTTCGGCGGCGTGGAAAAACCGGTGTTCACCACCAGCAGCGCCGACAACCACCTGGTGACCTGCGCCGAAGTGCTGGCCATGTACCTGCTGGTCTGGTCGCCGGTGCCCTGGACCTTGCTGGATGCCGAAATGCCGGCGCTCAGCGCCGAGGAAGTGCCGCGTTATCAAGCCGAGCGTGAGCATATCGAGACCTTTCGCGGCGGGCTGGGCCAAGTCGCCCGCGCCCTCGCCCATTTGCCGACGCTGATGATCTTCGATGATCACGACATCACCGATGACTGGAACCTCTCCGCGCAGTGGGAAGAAACCGCCTACGACCACCCGTTTTCCAAACGCATCATCGGCAATGCGCTGATCGCCTACCTGCTGTGCCAGGGCTGGGGCAATAACCCTGATGTGTTTGCTGAGCCGCTGCAGATGATCCGCGCGATGACCGAGGGCCGCGATGCTGCCAACCACATGGACAGTCAGCCGCAGGATGCGCTGATCGACAGTCTGCTGAGTTTTCACCAGTGGCAATTCGTCCTGCCGAGCAGCCCGACGCTGGTGGTGCTCGACACCCGTACGCGGCGCTGGCGCAGCGAGCGCAACCTCAAGCGACCGTCTGGTCTGCTGGATTGGGAAGCGCTGTGCGAGTTTCAGCAAGAGCTGCTGGATCATCCGGCGGCGATCATCGTCTCCCCCGCGCCGATGTTCGGCGTCAAGCTGATCGAGACCATCCAGAAGGTCTTCAGCTGGGCCGGCCATCCGCTGATGGTCGACGCAGAAAACTGGATGGCCCACCGGGGCGCAGCGCAGGTGATGCTGAACATCTTCCGCCACTCGCGCACGCCGGGTAACTACGTGATTCTCTCCGGCGACGTGCATTACTCGTTTGTCTACGAGGTGTTGATTCGCCAGCGCAAGCGCGGGCCGAAGCTTTGGCAAATCACCAGCAGCGGCCTGAAAAACGAATTCCCGCCGCGCCTGCTCGACTGGTTCGACCGCCTCAACCGCTGGCTCTACGCGCCGTGGTCGCCGCTCAACTGGCTGACCACGCGCCGGCGCATGCAGGTCAAACCGCGCATCCCCTCGCGCAGCAAGGCCGGCGAACGCCTGTGGAATGGGGCGGGGCTCGGTCAGGTGTGGTTCAACGACAACGGCCAGCCGAGCGCGATCTATCAGCTGAATGCCGATGGCTCGCCCGCGGTGGCGTTTGTCGATGACCGTGATAAAGCACCGAGCACGGCGCCTGCCCGCCGCGCAGCAACTCAGTCGGCCGATCGCTCGGCCTGAGAACGCACTGGCCAGAACATGGCCAGCCACTGCGCGCGCCAGCTTAATGTCAATGCGACGAGCAGCGTGGCGACGCCCAGCAGCATCAGCCACAGCAGGATGGCCATGGCCGGCGAATCGCCCGCCAGGCTGCACAGCAATGACAGCCCAAGCATCAGGCTGGCGCCGCTGCGCAGGGCGACTTGCCGTGACGCCGTCTGTTGCACGCCTTGATGCACCTGACGCCAATGGTTGGGCAAGGCCAGAGCGAGCCAGGCAAAGCCCAGCACCGCCAGCAGCAGGGCCAACAGCGAGTACAGAGCGGCGTCAGACATGGGCGACCTCCAGCGTTTCTTCCTGCGGTACGCGGCGGCGCAGCTTGTGCGCGGCCAGCAGGGCGAGTGCGGCCGCAGCGAGCAGGCACAGGTCTGTGCCGGCCACCGGGCCGTTGCCGCTGCGCAAGGTGGCCAGCAGGTGATCGCCGGTGTTCAGCCAGTTGGCCAGAACGGCCAGCACCGCCAGCAGCGCAATCGCCGTGCATTGCTCGCGCCAGGCGTGCAGGTAACCGAGGCGTTGGTCCCGCATCACGCGCCACACGGCATGGGCGCTCGCCACGAACCACAGGGCATAGAAACTCAGGATTTCGACACGCGCGCGACCCAGGCCAAACAGCTGCTCCTGCATGGGCAGCCAGCGGTTGGCGAGCAGAAACGCCAGGGTGGCGAGAATCACCCCGCACACGCCGGCAACACTCAGGGCATCCAGCAGCGAGACACCGAGATGGCCGTGGCGCTGCTGCTTCTTGCGCCGGGCCTGGGTCCAGAAGAACAGCCCGGTGGCGATCACCACACAGCCGCCCAGCCCGCCGAGGAAATACAGCCAGCGCAGGGCGTCGTGGCGGAACTGGATGTAGTGCAGGCCGGCGATGAAGTTCCAGGTGTTCACCGTGGCTGAGGCCTGGAAACGACCCATGACCTCACCGCTGACGTTGGCAAAGCGGAAGTTGTCGATGTCCTTGGTCACGCTGCTGTGGCTGGTGCGGCGCAGCAGCACATTGCCGTTGGCATCCTTGGGGTTGTTGACCCGCAGCAGGTACACCGAGCCCCGTCCCCAGTGTTGTTCAGCCTTGGTCACCATGAGCTCCAGCGGCGCCAGTTCTCCCGGCTGCTTGGCGGCCCGCAGGCGGATGCGACCGAGTGCTTCGCCGAGGAAGGCGCGTTCGGCGCTGACGCCGCTTTGCACCTGCTCGCGGTAGGTGTGCTGCGGCGCATCCGGGTAGTAGATGGCGAAGGCGACGATCAGCCCGGACAGGGTGATCAGCAGGTGGAACGGCAGCAGCGCCACGCCGACCACGTTATGCACATCCAGGGTGCTGCGGCCAAAGGCGCGGTGCAGGCGCAGGGTGAAAAACTCGCTGAACAGCTTGCGATGGATCACCACGCCGGACACCAGCAGGCAGAGCATGGCCATGCCGGCGATGCCCACCAGCCAGGCACCGATGTTTTTGTAGCGCAGCGTCAGGTTGTGGTGGAAGGGGTAGATAAAGCCACTGGCCCCCAGGGTCAACGGCTTGGCCAGCGGCTCAAGAGTGATTGGGTTGAACAGGTCGCGGCTGCTCTTGCGCGACTCTTCGCTGCCGTAAGTGAGGGTCAGAAACGGCGTACGTTCCAGGGGCAGGATGATGGTCCAGACGGGCGCGTTGGCGGCGCGTTGTTCCAGCAGTGGGCGAATGTCACGGTCCAGCGACGGCCGCTGCATGCTGTCATCCCAGTGCAGGCGCGTGCTGGGCATCATCCAGCGGTCGATTTCCTTGTCGAACACCGACAGGCTGCCGGTCCAGAATACGGCGAACAGCAAGACGCCGAGCAACACGCCGGCCCAGGTGTGCAGCTCGCCCATGCGGCTTCTGAATCCTGTTTTCATGCTTGCACCTGCAGCAGCAGGGGCGTGCCCCAGGCCAGCAGGCTCAGGCCGCCGAGCAGCAGCCAGGCGTTACGCCGGCGCTCGCAGGAAAAGCCCCAGAGCAGCAACACCAGCAGGTAAATGAAGCCGAGCATGAGCGCCAGCATCACCGCATCGCCCTGACTCATGCCGGCCCACCAGGCCAGCAGGCCGCTCAGGCCAACCAGTTGTGCGCTGGCGAAATAGGCCAGCGCACACAGGCCGACAACGTGGGTAGCCGTCGCGGCCGGTTGGATAACATCGCGCAGGTGCATGACGGCCTCACTCGAAGCGGTAGCTGGTGCTGAATTGCAGCGAACGCGGTTCGCCCGGCAGGATGCCGAGGTCGTTGGTGGCTGACTCGTAGTAGGTCTTGTCGCCCAGGTTGCGGACGTTGAGGGCAAACGCCCAGGGGCCGCGCTCATGGAACAGCCCGGCATCCAGCACGGTGTAGGCCGGCAGGGTGACGGCGTTGGTGGTCGAGGCGAAGGAATCGCCCTGATGGCGCACGCCGAGGCCGACACGCCAGCCGCTACCCAGCTCTTTGACGCCCCACAGGGTGGCGCTAAAGCGTGGGGCGTTGGCAGCCCGTTTGCCTTCCAGCGGCGTGGCCGGCTGCGTCGGGGTGATCGCCGGCGCCGTGGTGTTGTTCGACTGGGTCACCCGCGCATCCAGGTAGGTGAGCCCGCCCTGCAGGCTCAGGCCGTGGCCGAGATCGCCGAGGGCCGAGAGCTCGACCCCTTCGGCGGTGATTTCACCGACATACAGCGACGGGCCGTTGGGGTCGCTGGGGTCACGGGTCGGCACGTTTTCCTTGATGATCTGGAACAGGCTCAGGCCCAGCTCCAAGGCACCGTCATTCAGGCGCAGCTTGCTGCCCAGCTCATAGCTGGTGGTGATCTCCGGCGGCTGGATGGCGTTGCCGGGATCAATCACCCCGGTGGCGCTGCCAGGCTGGTAGGAGCGTGAAGCGGACAGGTAGTAGGACGACCAGTCATTGGGCTGATAGACCAGGCCGGCGCGCGGGCTGCGGTAGTCATCATCGCGGCTGTAATCACTGCCCACGCGGTTGTCGAAGTCGCGCTCCAGTTGGTCTTCGCGCAGCCCGAACAGCATCACCCAATGCTCGTTGTAGCGCATCAGGTCCTGGATGTAGTAACCGGCGGTGTGGGTTTCGTAGATGCCATCGCGGCGCACGGAGGCTGCGCTGTAGGGCACGGTCTTGAGCACCGGGTTGTACACCGACAGGTTGTAGGCGGCCGGCAGGTCGCCGCCGCGTGACAGGGTGTCGCGTTCCTCGATGGCGTACTCGGCGCCGACCATCAGCTCGTGCTGGATGCCCAGCCACTCGACCTGCTTGCTCAGCTCCAGCTTGTTGGCCAAGTCAGTCTGCTGGCTGTCGAAGTTGCTGCGCGACAGGCGCACGGTGGGCGTGGCGGTGTTGAGCAGCAGGCGGTTGATGGTGGTCTGGTTGCGCTCAAGGTCCAGGGTGCGGTGGCTCAGGGTATTGCGCAGTTGCAGACTGTCGCTCAGGTCCACCTTGAGGTCGGCCTGGAAGGTGCTGTCGGCGCTGGTGCCGCTGTCGTTGTCGCCGGGGTTGGCCGAGCCGTAATAGGTCGAGCGCGAGACATCCGCCGGCTTGCCGTTGATCCCGGGAATACCGGCGTCGAACACGCGCTCATCGGCCAGGTGCTGGGCGCGCAGGTCGAGGGTCACGTCATCGTTGAAGCGCAGGGTGGAAGCCAGCGCCAGGCCGTGCTTCTTGTACCAGACCTCGTCGCGGTACGAGTCGCCCTCATCGGCCATGGCATTGATGCGCACCTGTACCGCTTCGTTCAGCGGCTGGTTGACGTCGAGGGTTAGGCGCCGGGCATCGTAGGAGCCCAGGCTGGCGGCCAGGTCAGTCTGCGCCTGCGAGTGCGGGCGCTTGCTCACCAGGTTGATCAAGCCCCCGGCCGAGCCTCGACCGTAGAGCACGCCGCTGGGGCCTTTGACCACTTCCACCTGCTCCAGGTTGAAGGTGTCACGGAAGGTATTGCCGCCATCGCGCATGCCGTCCACATAAGTATCAGAAATAGCCGAGAAGCCACGGATGACGAACTGCTCGCGAATACCTTCACCAGTGCTGCTGGTCACGCCTGGGGTGTAGGCCAGGGCTTCCTTGATCGAACGCGCGCCGCGATCACGCAGCACAGTGGCTGGCACCGCATCGACCGTCTGCGGTACATCCAGTGAGTCGGCATCGGTGCGGGTGGCGCTGCTCACCGGCACGCTGCTCTGGTAACGGCTGGCCTTGCCGGAAATGGTCATCGCGGGCAGTTCGGTGCGGGCCGCTGCGTTGTCCATGTGCGCGGGTGCGGGCCGCAGCACATAACCGCCAGCCTCTACTTGTAAGGCCTGCAAGCCGGTACCGGCCAGCAGCACCGCCAGGGCTTCGGGCACGGTGTAGTGGCCTTGAAGACCTGCGGTTACCTTGTCGGCCGTTTGCTCGGCGGTAAAGCTGAGCAACAGGTTGGCGCTGCTCGACAGGCTGCGCAGTGCCGGTGCCAAAGGCCCGGCGGCAATCGTGAAGGCTTGTTGCGCCTGCTGCTGGGTGGGCGTGCTGTCTGCGGCCAGGGCCACGCCCGGCAGTTGCTGGAGGGCCAGGCTGCAGGCCAGGGCCAAGAGCAGACGGCCATTCGGCCGCTGTTGGAGGTTGCGCGCGGTGTGACGCGGCGGCGTCATGGGGCGATTGGCACGGTGCATGGGGGCTCCTGGCACAGAAAGCGAATAAGGTTCTTGCTGTGTAGGTGCCGCGAGAATCGAAATCGGGCAGTGCGTGGCTGAATTATTTTTCGTCGCGCTCGACTATCCGCTGCGACGCGGGCTTAGCCGGCCTGTTCGATCAGCACCCAGTAGCGGCTGCGCGTGCGCACCTGCACTGGCAGCACGCTGGGCAGCGTGGCGAGAATGCGATCGCTGTCGTGCACCGGAAACACCCCGGACAGGCGCAACCCGGCCACGTGCGGATCGCAGCGCAGCACCCCGGGGCGGTAGCGATCAAGCTCGGCGATGAATGCGCCCAGGGGCATGTCATCAGCAATGATCTGCCCACGGGTCCAGGCCAGATCAGCCTCATGCAGCGGTCGCAGTGGGTCGATATGGGTGCGGCTGAAGCCGGTGCGTTGCCCGGCCAGCAGCACTTGCACGCGGTCACTGCGGGTCGGGTGGAGTTGCACGGCGTTTTCCTGCACGGCCACCTGGGTATGGCCGTCGTCCTGGCGCACGCTGAAACGCGTGCCCAACGCGCGAATGCGCCCTTGGGCGGTCTGCACCTCAAGCGGACGTGGGTCGACGGGCTGCAGGCCCTGGGCCGCGGCGGTGACGACCATGATCTCGCCCGCGCGCAGGTGCAGCAGACGGGTCTGCGCATCGAATTGCAGATCGAGCGCCGTGGCGGTGTTGAGCGTGACGTGGGTGCCATCGCTGAGGGTCACGCGGCGTTGCTCACCGGTGCCGGTACGGTGTTCGGCCAGCTGTTCCTGCCAGGTCTGGGTGCGGCTGGCCAGCAGCCCGGAGCCGGCCAGCAGGCCACCCCAGAACAGCGAACGCAACAGCGTGCGGCGGCTGGCTTGAGTGGTTTGGCGGGCATAGGGCGAGAGCGTCTGGTAGGCACTCTTGGCCGGCAATGCCTTGAGCCGGCCGGTCATGGCCTCGATATGCCGCCAGGCGCGTTCGTGCTCGGGGCTGGCGGCGCGCCAGGCTTGCCAGGCCAGCTGCTCCTGGGCGCTGGTTGCGCCTGACATCAGCAGGGTCAGCCATTCCACCGCCTGGTCGGCCACGGCTGCGCTGATCGGCTGGCCCTCGGCCAAGAGCCTGGCGGGTGTGTTGGGGTAAACCGCGTTGTGCTGCCCGTTCATGTCAGCTGGCCAGTGCAAACAGGTATTGGCGGTTGGCGCGCATCAGGTACTGCTTCACCGAGCTGCTGGATACGCCCAGGCGTTCGGCGATTTCGGCATAGCTGAGTTCTTCCAGGTGGGCGAGCAGGAAGGCTTCCTTGACCTGGGCCGGCAGACCGTCGAGGGCGCTGTCGATCTGGCGCAGAGTTTCCAGTGCCTGCAGCTGTTCTTCCGGCGAGGGGTAAACCGCTTCCGGCAGGCTGGCGAGCACTTCAAGGTAGGCGTCTTCCAGGCGCTGGCGGCGATGACGATGGGCAATCAGCCGGCGCGCGATGGTCGCCAGAAAGGGCCGGGGTTCACGGATTTCACCGACCTGACCGGAATGAATAACGCTGACGAAGGTGTCCTGAGCCAGGTCTGCGGCAGCAAAGGTGTCGTTCAGCTTGCGCCGCAACCAGCTTTCCAGCCAGCCGTGGTGCTGGCGGTAGAGGGTGTCGAGGTCGGTAGACAGGTCAAATTCAGAGGCGGGCACAGTGAGCTCCGGTCAGCCGGATGGCTACTCAGGCGCACATGATAATTATTATTATTAAAAACTCAATGCTGCCGGTGACGTGTGCCCCGGCAGCTGATCAGCGGACGGCGCTTACGCGTCAGCGCCGCAGCGTTCTTAACGCAGCTTTTCCAGCATCTGGTAGTACCACATGCCGGCGGCCAGCATCGGGTTGCCGAACACATCACCCAGCGGCACCTTGATGTGTTTGCAGGCGGCAAAGGTGTCGTAGTGACCCAGGGTGCCGGTCAGGGCGTTGGCCATGATCTCGCCCATGATGTGGGTGGTGGCGATGCCGTGGCCGGAGTAGCCCTGGCAGTACCAGACGTTGTCCGAGAGCTTGCCCAACTGCGGGATGCGGTTGATCACGATGCCCATGGCGCAGCTCCACTGGAAGTCGATGTCGACGCCCTTGAGCTGCGGGAAGGTCTGCTCGATACCGGGGCGCAGTTCGGCGGCGATATCCCGCGAGTCGCGCCCGGAGTAGTTGCAGCCACCGCCGAACAGCAGGCGGCCGTCGGCGGTCATGCGGTAGTAGTCGAGGACGAAGCGGCAGTCGTACACGGCCAGGTCCTGCGGATTGATTTCTTTCGCCAGCTCACCCAGCGGCGCGGTGGTGACGATGCCGCCCATGGCCGGGAAGATCATACCCTTGAGCTTTTTCGGCTCCAGCTTGTGATACACGTCGCCGGCCAGCAGCACCTGCTTGGCGTTGATCCGGCCTTGGGCGGTGACCACTGCCGGCTTGGCGCCATGCACAATCTCCAGTACTTCGGAGTGCTCGAAAATCAGCGCGCCCAGGCTGGCTGCGGCCTTGGCCTCACCGATGCACAGATTCAGCGGGTGCAGGTGCATGTTGCGGGTGTTCTTTAGCGCGCCGCTGTACAGGTCGCTGGCCAGGTAGCTGCGCACGCCGGCGCGGTCGAGCAGGGTCACGTCAGCGCCCATGCCGCGACGCTGTGCTTCGGCGTAGGTGGCTTCCAGCTCCTGCATGTGCGTGGGCTTCATCGCCGCGTGCAGGTGACCGTACTTGAGGTCGCACTGAATGCCGTACTTTTCCACGCGGTTCTTGATGATCTCGTGACCGCGCCAGCGCAGGTGCCAGATAAAGTCTTCGACTTCCTCGCCGAGTGTGTTGCGCATCTGCTTGGTCATCGCCGCATCGCCCGACAGGCTGCCAGTGACCTGGCCGCCGTTGCGCCCGGTGGCGCCCCAGCCGATCTTGTTGGCTTCGACAATCGCCACCTTGAGGCCGCGCTCGGCCAGCTCCACGGCAGACGCCACGCCGGTAAAACCGCCGCCGATGATCACCACATCGACGCTGACCTCGCCTTGCAGGGTCGGGTAATCGGTTTCTTCATTGAGGGTGGCGCTGTAGTAGGACGGGCAGCGCACAGCGGCGGGCGTTGCAGGTTTGAGGGCGGCATTCATAAGCAGCTTCCTGGTAGACGACGGGAATGGACAGAGGATCAGGGCTGAGCGGTCCAGTCATCCGGCGGGCGCGCGTGACGGCAATGCCACAACGCCCAGAACGCCAGGGTATGCGGCAGTTTGACCTGGTCACGCGGCGCGGCTGCGTGCAGGGGAACGGGGGAAAACACATGAGAAGAGCGCATGGCCACAAGGTTCACACAGGGCCATGCGTTGGTTAAATGCGGTTTTTTACATGCTTGGTTGCTGTTGGGCTAAACATTACGCGCGTCCATCAGCCACCGCGTAACTGCGCCATCACCCGCTCTGCATTCTCGGCGCAGGGCATGCCCTCGGGTTTGCTTTCGATGCTGGCGATGATGCTCAGCAGTTGCGCCTTGTTTTGCGCCAGCCGTTGTTGCATGGCCTCGATCTCACCGACTTTACTCTGCAGGCTGGCCAGCAGCTCCGCGTGCGCCAGGCCCTGTGAGTCGCCTTGCGGCAGCAGGCGGCGGATTTCGTCGAGGCTGAATCCGGCCTGCTGCGCGCAGCTGATGATGCCCAGGGTCTGCACCGCCTGTTCCGGGTAGCGGCGGTAGCCGTTGGCCTGACGTTGGGCGCTGATCAACCCACTGGCCTCATAGAAACGTATGCGCGACGCCGCCAGCCCCGTGCGGCTGGCCAGTTCACCGATTTTCATCCTCAGTACTCCGGGCTATTGACCTTAAAGTTGACTTTAACCTTAGCCTTGCTCCACCTGCTACCTCGGAGTACGCCATGACTGCCTTTCAACCGCTGCACCTGCCCAACGGTACTGTCATCCCCAACCGCATTGCCAAGGCGGCGATGGAAGAAAACCTGGCTGACGCCAGCCAAGGCCCGTCCGCTGAATTGCTGCGCCTTTACCAGGCCTGGGCCGAGGGTGGTGCCGGGTTGCTGATCACCGGTAACGTGATGGTCGACCGCCGCGCCATGACCGGCCCCGGCGGCGTGGTGCTGGAGGATGAGCGCCAGCTGGATAAATTCCACGAGTGGGCCCGGATCAGCCGCGCTCAAGGCGGGCAGGTCTGGATGCAGATCAACCACCCTGGTCGGCAAATGCAGGCCAACCTTGGCCAGCAGACCGTCGCGCCCTCAGCGGTCGCGCTGGAGCTGGGTGGCCTGTCGAAAATGTTCCCCGTGCCCAAGGCGCTGGATGAAGCAGAAATCCAAACTCTGATTCAGCGCTATGCGCGCACCGCGCAGTTGGCCGAACAGGCCGGCTTTACGGGCGTGCAGGTTCATGCGGCGCACGGTTATCTGCTCAGCCAATTCCTTTCGCCGCTCAGCAACAAGCGCAGCGATCGCTGGGGTGGACCGCTGGAAAACCGAGCGCGGTTTCTGCTGGAAGTGGTCAAGGCGGTGCGGGCTGTGGTGGCCCCCAGCTTCTGCGTGGCGGTCAAACTCAACTCGGCGGACTTCCAGCGTGGCGGCTTCGACGCGGCCGATGCCAAGCAGGTGGTGCAGTTGCTCAATGAGCTGGCGGTTGATCTGGTCGAGCTGTCCGGCGGCAGCTATGAAGCGCCGGCCATGCAGGGTGATGCCCGCGACGGCCGTACCCTGGCGCGTGAAGCCTATTTCCTGGAGTTCGCCGGTGAGATTGCCTCCGCGGCGAAGATGCCGGTGATGGTCACTGGCGGCATTCGCCGTTTACCAGTGGTCGAGCAGGTGCTGGCCAGCGGCGTGGCCATGGCTGGGATAGCCACGGCCCTGGCGATCAACCCGGCGCTGCCGAAACAATGGCAGGCCGGGCAACCCAGCAGCGCCGAATTGCCGCCTATTCGCTGGAAGAACAAGGCGTTTGCCTCCCTGGCGTACATGGCTGTGGTGAAGTTTCAACTGCGCCAGCTCAGCCTAGGCAAGCACACCCACGCTGGGGTCTCGCCGCTACGCGCGCTGTTATTGGAACAGCTGAAAAGCGCGCGACGTACCCGCCACTACAAACGCCTGATGGCAGCGGGTTAATCGGGCAAATGCCCGGTTTTCACCCAGATCAGGCAGCCTGCTTCGCTGAACGGTGTGTGCTGTGACAGGTGTGGGCTGCGCAGCCAGCTGCCGGCCGGGTAGTCGCCGAACTCGTCCTGAAAGGTGCCTTCAAGCACCAGGATTTCTTCGCCACCCCAATGCCTGTGTGCATTGAAGTAGGTGCCGGGGGCCCAACGCACCAGCGCCACGTGCTCGGTACCGTGCTGGTGCAACGGCAACACCTGCAGGCCCGGCACCAGGCCGGGTCGCCATTGTGCCTGGGTGCTGTCGATCACCACTGGCTGATCATCAGCTTCATCGAACTGCATCAGTTTGACGAAGATCGTGCAGCCTTCGCGGCTGAAGGGCGCATGATGGCTGCCGATTGGGTTACGTACGTAAGTGCCGGCTGGGTAATCGCCGCGCTCATCGGAGAACACCCCGTCGAGCACGAGAAATTCCTCGCCGCCGGGGTGGTGATGCTCGCTGAAGCGCGAACCTGCCGCATAACGCACGATGCTGGTAGCGCGTGCCACCTCCTCGCCGATGCGGTCCAGCATGCGCCGCTCTACCCCTGGCATGGGTGAAGCCACCCAGGGGCTGTCGGCCGGACGGATCAAGGCGCGCTGACTAAAGTCGGCATTCAGTTGCATGGTCGCCCCCTTCACTCCGTCTGATTCAAGCCTGCTTGAGCAGGTGGATCAACGCGTCTGCGGTGGCATCCGATGAGGCCGGGTTTTGCCCGGTGATCAGCAGACCATCTACGGCTACATGGCTCTGCCAATCGTTCGTGCTGGTGTAATGGCCACCGTTGGCGATGAGCATATCCTGCACCAGGAATGGCACCACGTCGGTTAGCTGCACCGCAGCCTCTTCGCTGTTGCTAAAGCCGGTGACTTTCTTGCCGCTGACCAGCGGCAGACCGTTGGCCGCTTTGACATGACGCAGCACACCCGGAGCGTGACAGACCGCCGCTACCGGTTTGTTTTGTGCCTGGAAGTGTTCGATCAGTGCGATGGAGGTGCGGTCTTCGGCCAAATCCCACAGTGGGCCATGGCCGCCCGGATAGAACACGGCGTCGAAATCATCGGCCTTCACCTGGCTCAGCGGCACGGTGTTGGCCAGCGCCTGTTGCGCTGCCGGATCAGCACGGAAGCGCTCGGTAGCGGCTGTCTGTGCATCAGGGGCGTCGCTCTTAGGGTCCAAAGGTGGCTGGCCGCCTTTGGGCGAGGCCAAGGTCAGTTGCGCGCCGGCATCCTTGAACACGTAGTACGGCGAGGCGAATTCCTCCAGCCAGAAGCCGGTCTTCTGCCCGGTGTTGCCCAGTTGGTCGTGAGAAGTCAGTACCAGCAGGATCTTCATGGGTATTCCTTGGGGCGCAGGCCCTGATGAGCAAAGAGGCATGCAGCTTACGCGCGTTAGCCGCTGGCGATAATGTAAACGGCTTAATGGTGCCTATCACGTGCAGGCATACAGCGCCGATCAGGGTTCGGGTTTGTATCCGAGACGAATGCCGCCCCAATGCCGGCCGTTGACCATAATCGGCACCGACAGGTCATGCATCAGCTCACCGGTGTCGCGCATATAGGTCTGCAGCAGCACCGGTTTCTGATGGCTGCCACAGCGGATGCCAGTGCGGTCGTTGAACAGGCGCTTGCTGCGACTCTTTAGCGTGTCCACCGCGCGGTCACCGCATGGTGGGTGGTTGAAGGCATTGTTGTGCGTTGGCACATAGCCTTCGGCGGTGCAGGCGATGGCGAACACCAGGCCTTCGTGCTGGCTGAGCAGGGGTTCCTGAATGGCCGGCAGCACCTGATCGGCATAGCCGTCAAAGCGCGTTTTGTACTTGGCCGGGAAGCTGCCGGCAATCGGTTGGTAATGACGGTCGAACAGGTCACTGGCGCTGATCCGTCCGCTTTGTAGGTCAGCCTCGAACTGCGAGGCAATCTGCGCCGCGGCGCTGCGCGCGAGGTCGTAGATGCGCTGGTGGTAGTCATCCAGGCCGACTTCGGCGAGCTGTTCGCTGACGCTTTCGGCCTGCGCGACTAACCGCTCGGCGGCGCTGCTGAGTTGACGCGTCTGCCCTTCGCTGTCGCTAACATCGCCGCGCAGCTGGCCGACCGCCACAGACAGTTCAGCCAGGCGTTCGTGGTTCTGCCGGGTGCCGCTGTCGATCTGGCTGACCTGATCCTCTACATTTGCCGCCAATCCGGCAATGCCTTGCAGTTGCGCGCCGGTGTGCTCGACCTGCTGCGCGGCCAGGGTCAGTTGTTCGGCCTGCTGCTGCATATGGCTGACCACCGCCGCGCTCTGTTGGCGGATATCGCTGACGATCTGCCCGACTTCCTCGGTGGCGCTGCTGGTGCGGCCGGCCAGGTTACGCACCTCATCGGCGACCACCGCAAAGCCGCGGCCGAGTTCACCAGCGCGGGCCGCCTCGATGGCCGCATTCAGCGCCAGCAGGTTGGTCTGGCTGGCAATCGACTGGATTACTTGGGTGACTTTCTCGATCTGCTCGGTGCGGCTGCTCAGGCCGTCAATCAGCTCGCGGCTGGTGGCGGTCTGCGCACTCAGGTGCTGCATGGCATCGATTGCCTGACGCAGCTCCTGCTGCCCGCTGCTGCTGTCTTGCCGCACGCTCTGCGCGGCAATCAGGGTCTGTTCGGCGCGCTGGGCACTGTCCTGTTCGGTGTGGGTGATGGCCTCGGCGGCCTGGTTGATCTGCTCGGTGGCGCTCAGTTGCGATTGCAGTTTGCCGGCCAGCTGCTGCGCCGCATGCGCCACTTCAGCGGCGGCCAAGGCGTTGTGGCAGGTGTGCCGCGACAGGTTCTGGCTCAGGGTGCTGAACGCATCATGTGGCGTCTCGGCGGATACGGGCAGCTCTTCATGCTGGCGCTGCCAGGGCCCCAGCCACGGCCACAGGGCCAGCAGCAGAAAGGACGGAATGCTGATAAACCAGGGCAGCTGGATCTGCTGGTACGTCACCATCAACCCGGCCAGCCCGATGGCATGCAGCAGGCAGGCCTTGGGGTAGGTAATAAACGCAGAACGCATGACAAACCTCGTTATTTTTATTCTGGTCGAACCACGACCAGAAACTGCCTGCGGCACGCCACCATGAAGTGGACGGGCCATGCCTGCTGAAATGGGAGTGCGTGCAGCTGGAGATTCCTGGGTAGGCAATCGGCCGCTGTCAGCGAATCTATAGACCATAGCGGGTGTCGCTCCCTGCGGCCAACCTTTGCTGGGAGGATGATTCGAGCACCCGTGGCGGTTCAGGGCCATGGCACTTTGGTAGCAGGTGGATCAGTCCTTACAGGCGATGGCGCTGAATAAAACCCTTGTCGAGAAAATCCTTCCAGCGCCCGTAGAAACGCCCGCCGGCACTGTGTCCATGCCAGTCCAACAGGGCACCGCCGTCACCGGTCGCCAGCAGCGCTAAGCTCTGGCGTTGCGGCCGGTAGCGTTTGAGGGGCAGGCCGCGCAAGGCGGCGCTGAGGTTGTTCGCTAGCACCGGCCCCTGGCGCACCGCGTACACCCCGCTTTTGCGTGCGCCGGGCAGGCTGGCGCAGTCGCCCACGGCGAAAATCGTCGGGTGGGTGTAGCTCTGCAGCGTTGGTGCGATCAATACGAAGCCCTGCTCATCGCAGCCCAGGCCACTGTGCGCTGGCCAGGCAAAGGCCTTGGCACCGCTGGCCAGCAGCAGCCGTTGACCGCGCCAGACCGGTTCGTCGCCGCTGAACAGGCAGTCATCCTCAATGCGGCTGATTGGGCAATCCTCGCGCACCCACACACCACGCTGACGGAGATGGCCGAGGGCCCGCAGACGCACTCCAGCAGACAAACCATCGAGCAAATGCCCGGCACAGAACAGCGCCAGTTGCGGCACCTTCCCGGCCAAGGCCAGCGCCAGTTCAACTCCCGCCGCGCCGCCGCCGAGAATCGCCAAGGGCTGAGGCTCGGCCTGCCAGCGTTGCCAACCATCAAGAAATGCCGCGAAGGGTTTTACTGCCAGCACCTGCATGCCATCACCGTGCTGCGCAGGTGCAGAAACCTGCGCGCCGACATTCAGCGACAGCCAGCTGCCATTCAAGGTCTGCCCATTGGCCAGTTGCACCTGTTGCTGTGCGGCGGACAGGCTTTCCAGCGGGCTGACAATCAACTCGACCTTGGCCGCGCGGCACAGTGCCTGCAGCTCGACCTGGCAATCCTCTGGCCGATGCCGCCCAGCCAGCAGCCCCGGTAGCATGCCGGAATACCAGGCCACCGGACCGGCACTGAGCAGCGCAATGCGCCCCGGCGGCCGCTCGACCAGGGCCCAGCGCCGCAGCACGCCGAGGTGGGCGTGGCCGGCGCCGATCAACAGCAGGTCATAGTGATGAGTCATGCAGGGCTTCCATGGGTTGCGCTGAGACAGAGCCCGCATGGTAAAGACTTAAGCGCGCGGTTGTCGCCCATCAGGTTGTTGCGATTTAGCTATCTGCTCTGGGTACGGTGATGTGCTTGACCTGCTGAAACGCTGACAGCCCCCAGGGCCCCAGCTCGCGGCCGATGCCGCTGGCCTTGCCGCCGCCCCAGGAGGTGTGCGGGTAGATCACCTGCGCCGAGTCGATCCACACATGCCCAGCTTCCAGCGCTGCGGCCACGCGCAGGGCGCGCTTGCGGTCGGCGCTGACCACGGTGGCGGCCAGGGCAAAGTCGCAGTCGTTGGCTTGCCGCACAGCATCTGCTTCATCTTTGAAACGTCGGCTGCAGAGCACCGGACCGAAAATTTCCTCACGCCATAGGCGGCTGTCGGCGGGCACATCGGCGTACAGCGTGGGTGCGACAAACCAGCCCGGCCCCGGCAGTTGCTGGGCGCCACCGAGGCAGTGCAGGCCTTCCTGTGCGGCGATGGCGAAATACTCCAGCACTTTGTGCAGCTGCGCCTGACTGGTCATCGGGCCCATTTCGCAGCCATCGCTCAGTGGGTCGCTGACCTTGAGCGCGGCCATGGCGTTGGCCAGCTTGTCCAGTAGGGCGTCGGCGATGCTGTCCTCGACCAGCAAGCGCGAGGTTGCCGAGCACATCTGCCCGGCGTTCCAGCAGATGCCGGCGATGATCCACTGCACCGCCTGGTCCAGGTCGCTGTCGGCGAATACCAGGATCGGCGATTTGCCGCCCAGCTCCAGGGCCACTGGCATTGTGCGGGTGCTAGCGGTCTGCATCACCTTGCGCCCCACCGCATTGCTGCCGGTAAACGACAGCTTGGCGATCTGCGGGTGAGCGACCAGGGCCGCGCCGGTGGCGGCATCGCCCGGCAGCAGGTTGAACACCCCCGCCGGCAGGCCGATGGCGGTAGCAATCTCGCCCAGTTGCAGCTCGATCAGCGGGGTCAGCTCGGACGGTTTAAGCAGCACACAGCAACCCGCCGCCAGCGCCGGGGCGAGCTTCCAGGCGCTGGTCACCAGGGGGAAATTCCACGGCACGATCAGGCCGACCACGCCGAGCGGTTCCTGGCGGGTAAAGGATTGGTAGCTGTTGTCCGGCAAGGCCACGGCGGCGTTCTGCCGGGCATCCAGGCCGTCCGCCAGCTCGGCGTAATAGGCAAAGGTGGCGATGGCATCGCTGATATCCAGTTCGGCCTCATGCCGCGGCTTGCCGCTGTTGCGCATCTGCAACTCGATCAGCTGCGGGCTGCGCGCCTCGAACTCTGCGGCGAAGGCGCGTAGATAGTCAGCGCGTTCACGGGCCGGGCGTTGGCTCCAGGCCGGAAAGGCGCGGCGCGCCGCCTGCACTGCCAGCTCGACATCCGCCGCCGAGGCGCAGGCCACGCTGGCAATCTGCTCGCCGGTGCTGGGGTTAAACACCGGCAGTTGGCTGGCGCTGCTGGCGGTGTGCCAGACGCCGTCGATAAACAGTTGTGCGCTCATGCATCACCTTCAGCGGAAGGATGGAACGGTGCCTGCTCCAGCACTTCGATAATCAGCGGGCGGTCGCTCGGCGCACCGCGCAGCAGCTCGGCCAGGTGCGCGTGGTCGCTGGCACGTTCGGCGGCGCAGCCGAAGCCTCGGGCGATGGCCAGCAGATCTGGGGTGTAGATATCCACGCCAATCGGGGTGATGTCGCGTCTTTCCATATAGCGCTTGATCTCGCCGTAGCCTGAGTTATTCCACAGCAGCACGATAATGCCGACGCCGGCCTCCACCGCGCTGGCCAACTCCGGCAGGGTGAACTGAATGCCGCCATCGCCCATCAGGCTGATCACCGGGCGGTTTGGCTCGGCCAACTTGGCACCGATCGCCGCCGGCAAGCCGTAGCCAAGGGTGCCGTAGCCGGTGGAGGCGTTGAACCAGCGTCGCGCGCCGTCCAGCTCCACCAGGTGGTTGCCGCTGTACACGGTCTGGGTCGAGTCGCCGACAAAGCGCGCCTCGGGCAGTACCTCAAGCACTGTTTCGAACAGCTGGCGGTAATGCGCCCAGCCGCTGAAATCCTCGGTCAGATGCGCCTGCACGGCAGCGGTGCGCATGGCGCCGGGGCTGTTGTCGCGTTGTTCACCGGGGTCGAACTCGGCCAGCAGCATGCGCATGGCCAGGCGCGCGTCGCCCTGGATGGCCAGGGTTGGGGCGAAGTTGCGCTGCAGTTGCTGGGCGTCGATATCAATGCGAATCAGCGCGCCACCGAGCTGGAAGTTGCCGTCGAACACCACGTCGTAATCGGTCTCGCCCAGCTCGGTGCCGATCGCCAGCACCACATCGGCGGCCAGCGCCAGCTCGCGTACCGGGATCAGCGACTGGTTGCTGCCCAGCAGCAGCGGATGGCCAGGCGGCAACAGGCCCTTGGCATTGATGGTTTGTGCGGTCGGCGCATCCAGGGCTGTTGCGAGCGCGCGGGCTTCGGCCTGGGCCGTGACGCAGCCACCGCCGAGCAGTAGCAGCGGGCGCTTGGCGTTTTTCAACATGGCCGCCGCTTCGCGGATCAGCGTGCGGTTGGGCGAGGGGCGCTGGATGCTCGGTTTGGCGGCCAGCTG
This sequence comes from Pseudomonas sp. WS 5011, assembly GCF_012985775.1. Classification (NCBI taxonomy): domain Bacteria; kingdom Pseudomonadati; phylum Pseudomonadota; class Gammaproteobacteria; order Pseudomonadales; family Pseudomonadaceae; genus Pseudomonas; species Pseudomonas sp. WS 5011. The sequence goes on along the minus strand of NZ_JAAQXA010000018.1, from coordinate 21,950 downwards.
CATGTGTGTGGCATCGGCGGTGATGATGTCCAGCGGCAGCTCGATATGCACCGGCCGCGGCCGTTCCCCTTCGAATACGGCGAAGGCGCGGGCCAGCACAGCGGGCAGCTCATCGACGCTCATCAATGTGTGGCTAAACGCCGTCACGCCGGCGGTCATCGCCCGCTGGTTGGGCAGCTCATGCAGATAGCCTTTGCCCAGGCCGAGGCGCTCGCGCTCGTTGACGCTGGAGATCACCAGCATGGGAATCGAATCGGCGTAAGCCTGGCCCATGGCCGTGAGGATATTGGTCATCCCCGGGCCGGTGATGATAAAGCACACGCCCGGTTTACCCGAGACGCGGGCATAGCCGTCGGCCATAAAGCCGGCGCCCTGCTCGTGGCGCGGGGTGATATGGCGGATGTTGCTGTGCGGCAGGCCGCGGTACAGCTCGACGGTGTGTACGCCGGGAATGCCGAATACGGTGTCGACGCCCCAGGCTTCGAGTTGCTTGACGAGAAATTCGCCGCAGGTGGTCATGTCATCTAATCCTGTGCTGTCGTTGTAGGAGCGGGGGGAAGCCGAGTCCCATGCCCGCGAACCGCTGGAGCTAAGAGCATCGCGGGCATGGCCCGCTCCTACGTCAGAGGTTTTTAACCGACGATCCAATGCGCCATCAGCGCGATGATCGGCAGGGTGATCAGGGTGCGGATGATAAAGATGGCGAACAGTTCGAGGATGTTCAGCGGCAGCTTGGCCTTGATGATCAGCACGCCGACTTCCGACATATAGATCAGCTGGGTCAGCGAGACGCAGGCCACCACGAAGCGGGTCAGTTCACTCTCGATCCCCTTGCCCAGCACCGCCGGCAGGAACATATCGGCAAAGCCCACCAGCATGGCCGGCGCGGCCTTGGCGGCTTCCGGCAGTTGCAGCAGTTCCAGCAGCGGCACGATCGGCGCGGACAGCCAGTTGAAGATCGGCGTGTACTCGGCAATCGCCAGGGAAACGGTGCCGATGGCCATTACCAGCGGCAGCAGGCCGAGCCAGATATCCACCACGTTATGCACGCCGACCTTGACCATCTGCGCGGGCGAGGGGTTGCTGTTGGCGCGTTTTACCGCCTGCAGCACGCCCCAGCGCAGCAGCGAGGTGCCGGCCGGTACGTCTTCCTTGATCTGCTTACCGACACCGGCAACGTAGTCGTCTTTCTTCCACGACAGCGGCGGAATGCGCGGGGTGATGATCGCCGCCGCCAGGCCCGCCACTACTACGGTGAGGTAGAAGGGCACGAACAGGTGGTCGAGCTTCATAAAGCTGGTGATCAGCAGACTGAAGGCGATGGAGGCGACCGAGAAGTTGGTGGCGATCACCGCCGCTTCTCGGGCGCTGTAGAAGCCCTTCTGGTACTGCTGCGCGGTGATCAGCACGCCGACGGTGCCGGAGCCGAGCCAGCTGGCGATGGCGTCAATGGCCGAGCGGCCTGGCAGGCCGAAGACCTTGCGGAACACGTTGCGCACCAGGGTGCCGCAGAGCTCCATCAGGCCGAAATCGGTGAGTAGCGGCAGGATCAACCCGGCCACCAGAAAGAAGGTGATCAGCACCGGGGCCAGGTCTTTGAGTACCACGCCGCCGGTGTTGGCGTTCCACACCCATTCCGGGCCGAACTGCCAGAAGGTCATGGCGGCAAACACTGCGCCGAGCACGCGCAAGCTGAGCCATAGCGGGCTGAGGTTGAACATCTCGTTAAGTGTCGGGCGTGTGGTCAGCCACTTGGGTTTGAGCAGGCTGGCGAACAGGCCGAGGGCGGCGGAAAACAGCAGCAAGCCGGTGGCGATGGCCGGCAACCAGGCGCTTAGCGCGGCTTTCAAGGCGTCGGCCATTACGCCCAGGCCGATGGTGACCTTGTCGTCATAGACGATGGGGGTGAGAAACAGCAGCACGCCGAGCAGCGAGGGGATCAGAAAGATCAGCAGCTGGCGCAGGTTGTAGGAGCTGTGAGCGGGCGGCTGGTCGTCCAGCAGCGGCATGCTTTGGTCGTGGTTCATCGTGGCACCCTATTTATTGTTGTAGTGCACGGGCACCGCACGAGGTGCCCGATCAGTATAAAAAAGCCGGGCCCGCTTCAGCGGTGCTGAACACCCGGCAACACGCAGAGCATTTCGTAAAGCAGGTTTGCCCCTAGCAACGAGGTATTGCCGGTGGTGTCGTAGGGCGGCGAGACCTCGACCAGATCACCGCCAACCAGCTGCAGGCCCTGGCAGCCACGGATGATTTCCATGGCCTGGATGGTGGTCAGGCCGCCGATTTCCGGGGTGCCGGTACCTGGGGCCCAGGCCGGGTCGATGCCGTCGATATCGAAGCTCAGGTACACCGGGCCGCCGCCGACCTTGGCGCGCACTTCTTCCATCAGCGGGGTCAGGGATTTGTGCCAGCACTCTTCGGCCTGGACCACACGAAAGCCCTGCTTGCGGCTCCAGTTGAAGTCCTCGGCGGTGTAGCCCTGGGCACGCAGACCGATCTGTACCACGCGCTCGCAATCGAGCAGGTCTTCCTCGACGGCGCGGCGGAAGGTGGTGCCGTGGGCGATTTTCTCGCCGAACATATGGTCATTCACATCGGCATGGGCGTCGATATGCACCAGGCCGACCTTGCCGTGTTTCTTCTTGATCGCGCGAAGAATCGGCAATGTGATGGTGTGATCACCGCCCAGGGTCAGCGGGATGATGCCCAGTTCGAGGATCTCGTCGTAGGCTTCCTCGATGATGCGGATGGCCTCGGCCATATTGAAGGTGTTGATCGGCACATCGCCGATATCGGCGATATTCAACGAGTCGAACGGTGCGGCGCCGGTGGCCATGTTGTAGGGGCGGATCATCACCGACTGGGCGCGGATCTCGCGCGGGCCGAAGCGGGTGCCGGAGCGCAGCGAGGTGCCGATATCCAGGGGCACGCCGACAAAGCCGACATCCAGTTGGCGTTTCTCTTCAGCTTTCTGGATATGCGGCAGGCGCATCATGGTGGCGATGCCACCGAAGCGCGGCATCTCGTTGCCGCCCAGGGGCTGGTGCAGGATCTTGTCCACGGCTAGGCCTCAGCATTGTTGTGGTTATTAGTGGGGCCGATTCTTGGTCAGGCTGCGCTTGCGACAAATCGCTGCAGGCAAAAACTTAGTTCAGAAATTTCTAAACTAATACGCGCCTCTGTAGGATGGGTCGAACCGCGTAACCCATCCGAAGAGTCCGCGCTGATGAGCCAAGCCCTGCCCGATCTGAAACTGCTGCGCATCTTCGTCTCGGTGGTGCGTCATCAGGGTTTTGCCGCCGCGCAGCAGGAGCTGAACCTGTCCACCTCGGCGATCAGCACCTATATGAGTCAGCTGGAGAGCCAGCTGGGTTTGAGTCTTTGTCACCGTGGTCGTGGCGGCTTTAGCCTGACCAGCAAGGGCGAGCTGTTCCATCAGGAAACCCTGCGTCTGCTGGGTGAGCTGGAAGGTTTCGAGCGTTACTCGGCGGCGCTCAAGGGCGAGCTGCGCGGCACCCTCAACCTCGGCGTACTGGATTCCACGGTGAGCGACCCGGCCCTACCCCTGGCCGAGGTAATCGGCGCTTACAGCCAGGAGCACCCGGCTGTGCACCTGCATCTGTCGGTGGTCAGCCCTTACGAGCTGCAACTGGCGGTGCTGGATAACCGCCTGGACCTGGCCATCGGTGCGTTCTCCACGCGGATGAACGGCCTGGTCTACCAACCGCTGTACCGTGAGCAGCACTGGTTGTATTGCAGCGAGCGGCATTCGCTATTCACCGAGCGGCGCATCCCCGAGGAAGTGATCGCCCAGCAGCGTATGGTCGGCCGCGGTTACTGGAGCCAGGCGGAGCTGGCCCGGCACGGCTTCAAGCACAGCGCGGCGACGGTGGAGTCGATGGAGGCGCAGCTGATTCTGGTGCTGTCCGGCGCTTATATCGGCTACTTGCCGGAGCACTACGCGCAGCCCTGGGTCGAGCAGGGTCGGCTCAAGGTGCTGCTACCGGCGACCTTCGGCTATCAGGCGCCGTTCTCGTTGATTTTGCGCCGTGGCCGTTCGCGGGAAGCGCTGATTCAAACCTTTCGCGACTTGCTTAAGGCTCAACTTAATCAGGGGTAGAGCCTGTTTAGCGCGTCGTACTGCGCAACTGCGGGGCAGCGAAATAGCTTTCTGCCGACTCGCCGGTGTTGTCGCTGTCGGCGGCGAAGACCACGCCGAGAATCTTGCGTGGCGCGCTGCCAAAGGCGGCGGTGGCGTCTGCACGTAGATCGCGCGACTCCGTGAGCCATTGCCCCAGTGGCGCTTCCGGGCCACGCAGCACGTGCATTTCCACCGTCTCGGTGTAGGCGCTGCGCGCGTGGGTGCCGGGTGTCGCGCGGTTGTCCCAGACATAGCTGAGGGTTGCCGCCGGCAGGTCGGGATCAAAGAACGTACGCGCCAAGCGCAGCTTCTGGCGGGTGACGAAGCTCAACGAATCCAACGGGTAATCCAGCAGCACATAAACCCGCGCCGCGTAGTCGTCACCTTCACGGGTGGCGAAGCGCGCCTGCTCCAGTTTGCGCTCGGTGCGCCACTGCCAGCTCAGTTGCCAGGGCTGATCGCCGGGGAGGTCCAGCGGATGCAGCAGGCCGCCCGCGGCGGCATCGGCCTGGATGCGCAACACCTGCTGGCCATCCTGCTCGACCAGCGTACGCGAGGACGGTTTGAGTTTGGGGATATCCGCCAGGCGCCAGGGCGCTGACCATTCACCGCTGGGCGGGCCGGCCGTCCAGGGCGTCAGTTGGTTTTCGGCTTGCGCCAGCGGCGTCAGCACAAGTAGGGCCAGCAGTAACCTACGCATCAGCTGCGGCGCCAGGTATGGAAACGCTCGACCAGGCGCAGCAGGCCTTGCGGCGCATGAGCGCGTTTCCATTCACCGGCCGCGTATTTGTTGGCCTCGGCCATGGTCGGGTAGGTGTGGATGGTGCCGAGAATCTTGTTCAGGCCGAGGCCATGCTTCATCGCCAGCACGTATTCGGCGAGCAGCTCCCCGGCGTGTTCGCCGACGATGGTCACCCCGAGAATCTGATCCTTACCCGGCACGGTCAGTACTTTGACAAAGCCGTGGGCGGCGTCATCGGCAATCGCCCGGTCGAGGTCGTCGATGCCGTAGCGGGTCACCTCATAGGCGATATTCTGCGCCTTGGCTTCGCCTTCGGAGAGGCCGACGCGGGCGACTTCGGGGTCGGTAAAGGTGCAGGCAGGAATCACCCGGTAATCCACCTTAAAACGCTTGAAACCTGAGAACAGCGCGTTGACCGCCGCATACCAGGCTTGGTGCGCCGCCACATGCGTGAACTGGTACGGCCCGGTGACATCGCCCACCGCATAGATATTGGGGAAGCGTGTCGCCAGGTACTCGTCGGTTTCCAGGGTGCCGTTAGGCCGCACCGTCAGGCCCAGTTCCTCGACGCCGTAGCCGCTGACATTGGCCACCCGGCCGAGGGCCAGCAGCAGACCGTCGAAGGCGATGGTCACCTCCTCGCCGGTGTCCACGCGGCGGGCGACCATGCGTTGTTCGCCATTGACCACTTCAAAGCGTTCGGCGCGGTGTTGCAGGCGCACATCCACGCCGTCGGCACGCAGGCTATTCAGTACCAACTCGCTGGCGTCGGCATCCTCGCGCGGCAGCAGGCGTTCGGCCAGCTCCACCTGAATCACCTGGCTGCCGAGGCGCTGGAAGGCCTGGGCCAGCTCGCAGCCAATCGGTCCGCCACCGAGCACCAGCAGCCAGCGCGGCTGTTCACGCAGGCTCCAGATGCTGTCCGAGGTGTAGCTCTGCACCTGCTCCAGGCCAGGAATCTTCGGCACCAACGGCCGCGCCCCGGCCGCGATGATCAGGTTGCGGCTGGTCAGGGTTTGGCCGTTCACCTCCACGCTCCAGGGCGAGAGGATCTTCGCTTCGCCCTGAATCACTTCGACGCCCAGGCCGGTGTAACGCTCCACTGAATCATGCGGTTCGATGTCGGCGATCACCCGCTGGATGCGCTGCATCACGGCCGGGAAATCCACCGTGCCCTGCACGCCGGTAAAGCCCAATGCCGGGCCCTTTTTCAGTTCATTGGCCAGCTTGGCCGAACGCAGCAGCGCCTTGGATGGCACGCAGCCGGTGTTCAGGCAGTCGCCGCCCATCTGGTGTTTTTCGATCAGGCTGACCTTGGCCTTCACCGCTGCTGCGATATAGGCGCTGACCAAGCCACCGGCACCCGCGCCGATCACCAGCAGGTTGCGGTCGAAGGTTTTCGGTTTGTGCCAACCGGCATACACCCGCCGCGCCTGGATCAGGCCGAGCAGCTTGCGCGCGATCAGCGGGAATACCCCAAGCAGCACGAAGGCACCCAGCAGCCCCGGCGAGAGGATGCCCGCCAGGGAGTCCAGCTGGCCCAGTTCGCGGCCGGCATTTACGAATACCAGTGTGCCCGGCAGCATGCCGAGCTGGCTGACCCACCAGTAGGTGCGCGCCGGCAGGCGGGTCAGGCCCATGGCCAGGTTGATCAAAAAGAACGGAAACAGCGGCACCAGGCGCAGAGCGAACAGGTAGAACGCGCCTTCACGTTCGATGCCCGCATCAATACCGGCCAGGCGCTGGCCGAAGCGGCTTTGCACCCAATCGCGCAGCAGAAAACGGCTGCTGAGCATGGCCAAGGTCGCGCCCAGCGTCGAGGCGAAGGACACCAGCACAAAGCCCTCGAGCAGACCGAACAGTGCGCCGGCCAGCAAGGTCATCAAAGCCGCGCCGGGCAGCGACAGCGCCGTGACCGCGACGTAAGCGATAAAGAACAGCCCCGCCGCTAGCCAGGGCTGCGCGGCCACTTGAGCATTCAGCGCCGCTTGCTGCGCTTTGAGTGCTTCCAGGTTGAGGTACTGGCCGATGTCGAAGACAAAGAAGCTGCCTAGCAGCGCGAGGATCAGGCCCATCAGGGCGAGTTTGCGGCTATTCATCAGTCAGCGCCTCCAAGGCGCAAAGGCTTTGGCACAGGCTAAAACCGGCCAGCAGAGCAGTCTCTGGGCGGTCGGTCAGTTGGCCGAGCACCCGCGAACGATAGGACAACGCCGCCGGGCTATGGGCAGGCCACTGGCGGTCGAAGTCGGCGAGAAAAGCAGTGTGGTCGTAGTTCAGCGGCAGCGCTTCGATAAACAGGCCGTCACGCTGGCAACGGTAAAGCGCCGCCGGGTGTGGCGTGGTGGCGATGCGACTGAGCAGGCCATAGCGGCCTCCGGCAAAGTTCGGCAGTCCGGCCGCGCCGTTATTGATCAGCGCGCCATGCTCCAGGTTCAAGGCCACCGCCGAGCAGGTATGGCTGGTGGCGAGTACCTGCACCCTGTTGGCGGTAAACCAGGCGTTCAGTTGCTCCTGGCGCTCCGGCTCGCTGAGCGATTCCCGCGAGCAGCCCCAGCCAGCCAGGGACTGCTCGTCGCCATGGCTGATCGCCACGCGTTGGCCGGCGACACTCACCAGCACGGTACTCGGACGCGCCGCCAGGCGTGCGGCCATACCCGGCAAGCCCTGCACGGTTCTATTCAATTCCAGCTGGATGGCATTGGAGCGCTCGACTACCGCTTCATCCACCGTCATCGGATAGGCACAACCACAGCCGGCACCGCTGTCATCGGCGCGGCCCAGCTCGGTTTCGACATTGCCGCGCAGCGGTAGATGGGCGGCGAGGCCCTGCTCGATCTGCTGGAAAATCTCGGGGTCGCGATCGAACCAGTGGGCGTCACCGTTAAACACCACGCGCGCCTTAGGCTCCGCCGCCACGCGCCGCTGCAGGGCGGCCAGGGCCTGGCGATTGCCATACAGGCCGCCGACCACATAGAGGGTGTCGCACTCGAAGGCGGGCTCACCGCTAAAGGCATCCCGCGCCAGACGGTAGTCCAGCGGGCAATCGCGACCGGCGCGCATCAGGCTTTGCCTCGCAACCAACCAGGCAGTAGATAGCCGAGCACACAGAGTCCCAGGCCATACAGGTTGGTGCCGAGCAGCAGCGCGTATTTGCCGTCGCCGATGGCCCAGCTCTGCGGAATCCAGTTCAGGGTCAGGGCAACGCCCAGGCCCAGCCCAGTCCAGAAGCTCAGGTGAAAACCCAGCCGTGTCGGCGTGGTGAGACCGTGCAGGACGAACACCGGCGCCAGGCCGATGACCATGGTGCCGCTAATGGTGGTGGCCTTGAGGATGTCGGTGCCGGCGATCATCGGCAGGTTGCCAAGCAGTGCGAATACCACCATCACCGCCATGCCCACGCCAATGGCTTTCTGCCCGAGGTCGCGGCCGGCCAGCTTCGGCAGCTCGCGCCCGGCCAGTTTGGCCAGGCTGGAGAAGGTCGAATCCAGGGTCGAACCAGCAGCGGAAACCATCACCACGGTCATCACCAGCAGCGCGCCGATGCCCAGGCTCTTGGCCAGGGCGGCGGGTACGTTGTCGGAGGCGGCCAGGCCGGTAAGTTGGGCGTGCACGCCGATAAGGCTGAAGGCGAGGATGGCGATAAAACCCAGCACCCCGGCAATCAGGAAGGAGCGGCGCATGGCCTTTTCTTCGCTGATAAAGCCACGGTCGGTCAGCACCGGGTCATGGAAGCCGTAGCTGAAGGCCTGCAGGCCGGCGACCAGCAGCAGGTCGACGCCGGCATTCAGTGCCCAGTTGCTGGTGCTGGCCAGCTCAGTCGGCGAATGCTGCGGCAGCACCAGGCCGAGCACCCAGACCAAGGCAATCACGAAGATCGCCGCTTGCGCCGCGTCGGTAAGGATCGAGCTGCGCAGCCCGCCGCGCAGGCTGTAGGCCAGAGTCACTGCGGTAAACAGCAAAGCCGAGGCAATAAATTCGAAGCTGCCCGAGTCGCCGTAATAACCGCCGACCACGGCCGTGTTGCTCCACACCTCGTTGAACAGGCGAATCAGAATCGCCGCGGAAAACGCCAGCGCTGCGCCACGGCCGTAGTGACTGCTCAGGAAGCTGACCAGGCCGGTCGCCGCAAAGCGCCGACGCAGGCGGTAGATGACAAAGCCAGTGAGCGGAATTGACAGCCAGTACATGGCATAGGCCAAGCCGCCGACCAGGCCATAAGTGGCACCCAGATTGGCGGCATTGGTCACCGATTTGGCGAAGATCCAGCTGATAAAGATGCTGGAGGTGATCAACCACGGGCTGGCGCTGCGGCCCTGGTTGTCCTCGCCATTAAAGAACCCGCCCAGGGTTACGGCGCGTGGCGACAAGGCCAGCATCAGCACGCCGTAGACCACAAGAAAGCCCCAGAAGAACAGCCCGGTGAGACTGGTTGGTTGCATGGATTGATCCTTAGGAAGTTAACGAACCGCCGCAGCTGGAGCCCTGGCCGGCGGTGCAGGCATAACAATGATCACGGGTCACGATGGGGTTGCCGGCCAGTGTTGCACTCAGCAGATCGCGCAGGTGCGGCCGGTCACGGCCGATCACCTCTGGCAGTTGCAGCGGCAGATCGAGCATCTGGTTGAAATCGCAGTCGTACAGGTAGCCCTGCCAATCGACGCTGACTAGGCTGCGGCACATCAAGGGTTCGAGGTTTTCCGGCCGGTAGCTGTCGCGCAACAGCTGCATATAGCCGTTGAACTGGCCCTTGCTGACCAGGGTGCTGCCAAAGCGCGCAATCGGCTGGTTGGTGATGGTCAGCAGGTGGTTGAAGACGATGCCGAAGTCCTCGACCAGGTGGCGTTTGTAATCGGCTTCCAGCGCCGCTTGCGGTGGCGGCAGGCTCGGCCCTTGTGGGTTGTACACCAGGTTGAGGATCAGACCGCTACCCGGCTGGCCGTAGCCCAGGGCATTGAGCTGTTGCAGGCCCTTGATGCTGGCATCGAACACACCATCGCCGCGCTGCTTGTCGACGTTATCGCGTGAGTAACAAGGCAGCGAAGCACTGATTTCCACGCCCTGGTCGGCGAGAAACTGCGCCAGGTCTTCATAGCCCGGCTCGCTCAAGATGGTCAGGTTGCAGCGATCGATCACCCGCAGGCCTTCACGCCGCGCGTGGATCACGATCTCGCGAAAACGTGGGTGCATCTCCGGCGCGCCGCCGGTGAGGTCGAGGGTGTGCACCGGGTGGGCGTCGATCACCTGATGCAGCAGGGCCAGGCTTTCATCGGTCATGGCCTCGGTGCGGGTCGGCCCGGCATTGACGTGGCAATGCAGGCAGCGCTGGTTGCAGCGGTAGGTCAGGTTGATCTGCAGTGCTTCCAGCTGGCCACGGCGGATGGCCGGAAACGCCAGTTGGTCGAGCAAGGGAAGCATGGCATGCACGGTGTCTGTTTCCTTGATGCTGATGCGTCGGTTGATTATGTCAGCCGCTAAGTAGCCACTATAGAGAGTGCCCGAGGGCTTTTGTTACGCATGTAGGCAGAAGAATGTTACGCAATTAGTTATACAAATCTTATACAGATAGGGCAGTATCGGCTGATAATTCTCAGCAAAGGATGTGTCGATGCTACGTCTTAGCGTGTTCTTTGTAGCGGGTTTTCTGGCCGTGCCGTTTTTTCATCAGCCGGTTTTGGGTGTGTTGCATGCCTTGGCTGTGGTGCCGTTTGCGCCGTTCAACTTGAGCCCAACGGCGCCGCTGGGAGTGCCGTCATTGCTTTCGGCATCCTTCTGGGGCGGTGTCTGGGCGGTGGTGATGCTGCTGGTTTTGCGCTGGGATGCACACAAGCCACAACCCTGGATCAAGGCCCTGCTGTTTGGTGGTATCGCCCTGACTACTGTTGCCCTGCTGGTGGTGTTTCCGCTCAAGGGTATGGGGGTTGATCCGGCGCAGTTGCCGGGCCGCTTTTTGATTGGCTTTCTGCTCAACGCCACCTGGGGCGTGGGCACCCTGATTCTGGCCCGGACCCTGCTTCCGCGCTAAAGGAGATCACCATGCTTGTGCGCCTCACCTACGCCAGCCGTGCCAGTCACGGCGTTTCTTCCGAGCTGATCCGCGAGATTCTCGACAGTTCACAGCGCAACAATCCAGGCAAAGGACTGACCGGCATCCTCTGTTGCAACGCGGATATCTTCCTGCAGGCGCTGGAAGGTCCGCGTGCAGAGGTGAACGCCCTGTACAACCGATTGGCAGATGACAGCCGGCACAAGGACCTGACCATCCTCGATTACGCGGAAATCAGCATGCGCCGTTACGGCAACTGGAGCATGGGCTGGGCTGGTGCGAAGCAGGCCAACCGCGAGTTGTTTCTGAAATATTCCTCCAGCGACCGTTTTGACCCCTTCAACATGAGTGCCGAGCAAATTACCGGGCTGCTACTGGAGCTGAGTGAGACCGTCAGCGCAATCAAATCGCCAGTTCTCAGCTAGAATTCTCGAGCGTCAACTCGCTCTAGCCGGCGAGCTGTGTTCACCCTGAGCCTTGGCGCACCTCGCAGTTTATTGAGGCGCCAGGATGCTCCGTTTGCTCAACCTTCCTTTGCTGGCTGCATTGCTCTGCTTTGCACTGGGCAGCGCTTCGGCGTTTGCTGAGCTGCCATTGTTGGTGCTGAGCAACAAACAGCTCACGCGGCCGGTAGAAGTGCCCGCCAGTTTGGTGCTGGAAGACCCCAGTGGCAATTTGACCGCGGCCGAAGTGCAGCAGCGTATTGACCGCGAAGGCACGCGAATGGATGGCGTGCCGCGCCTGGGTTACTCCGCCAGCGCCTGGTGGCTGGCGTTTCGCCTTGATGCACCGGTGGCCGAACGTCTTGACCTGATGATCGACCGGCCTTTTCTCGACGACATCGAAGTCTGGCTATACGACCGTGAGCGGTTGATCGCGCCCTTCTACAGCGGTGACCACCGCGATTTTCTTTTGCGTGGTGCGCCCTCGCCACATTTTCTGCTCAACCTGCCGCGTCTTGGCGAAGGTCCGCATACCTTGTTACTGCGGGTGCAAAGCGGTTCGGCGGTGAGTGTGCCGATGCAGCTGGTGGCGGCCGAACAAAGCCCGCTATTGCTGGCCGAACACTGGATGCGCAGCGGCTTGCTATTGGGTGCGCTGCTCAGCCTGACCCTGTTCTTCCTGGTGAAATACAGCGCGTTGCGCGAAACGCAGCTGGTGTGGTTCTGCCTGACGGTGGCCAGTGTGGCGCTGTACAACGCCAGCATGCACGGCATCATCAGCCTGCTGGCGCCGCAGTGGGTGTGGTTGTCGGCTCAGATGGCCAATTTGGCCAACCCTGGCATGTTGATCTTCAGCAGCCTGTTTCTCGCCAGCTCGCTGAAACTGGAGTTGGGCCGTGTGCGCCATCTGCGCAATGTGCTATTTGCCGTGACCCTGCTGGTGTGCGGTTGGACCATAGTCAGCTATGGCCATTTCCGCTCCTACCAGGCACTGAATGTGCTGATCCTGTTTAACGGCATGTTCCAGCTGCTCTTGTTGATTCTCGGCGTGTACCAGCGGCGGCCTTATGCCATCGGTTACCTGCTGTGCTGGAGTTCGGCCCTGTTGCTGATGCTGTTGGTACCCCTCGGCCGCACGGGTGTGATTCCCTTGCCGCCGGGGTTTAATTACATGCATGCCTACCTGCCAGTGCTGAGCATGCTGCTGTTTGGCGCCATCCTCGATAAGCAACTGGAGCATATCCGCCGTGCCTTGTTGCAAAGCAAGGCTCAGGCGCTGGGCAATCTGGAGCAGTACCAAGCGTTGTTCAGCAGCAGTGGTGAGGGTATTTTCCGGTGCACCCGCAGCGGCGCCCTGATTGAAGCCAACCCCAGCTTTACCGCGCTACTAGGGCTGGCACAGGACAGCCGCGAGCTGTCCATGCAGCAGCTGTTGGGCACCGAACAGTGGGCCGAGTACGTGTCGCAACTGCACAACGAGCAACCGGCCACTAGCCAGGAATGTCAGATTCATGGCCTCGACGGGCAGAGCCATTGGGTATACCTGTCGTTGCACCTGCGCCCGACCCAGGATTGCATCGAAGGCATCGTGGTCGACCTCAGTGAGCGCCGCGCGCTGGAAGAACGCTTGCAGTACCTGGCTGCACATGACTCGCTGACCGGCCTGCTCAACCGCCGCGAGTTAGAGCGTCTGCTGCGTGAAAGCCTCAAAGGCCAGAGCACGCCGCGCTACAGCCATTTGTTGTGCCTGGACCTGGATCAGTTCAAGCAGGTCAATGACCTCTGCGGGCACTCGGCGGGTGATCAGCTGCTGCGCCAGCTGTCTGGCCACTTACGGCACCAACTGCCGCGGCATGCCGAACTGGCGCGCATTGGGGGCGATGAATTCGCCGTGCTGCTGCGTGAAATCAACAACGAGGCCGCTCTGGAACATGCAGAAAATCTGCGCCACTGCGTTGAGCAATTCGTCTTCAGCTGGCAAGGCCGACCATTCCGCGTGCAGGCCAGCATCGGCCTGCTGGAGCTGGACAGCGGCGTAAGCGACTGGGAAACCGCATTGAACTGGGCCGACAGCGCCAGCCAGTTGGCCAAACACCTCGGCCGCAACCGCGTGCAGCAGTTCAACCCTGCCGATGGCGTGCTGCTGGAGCATCAGCGCCAGCTGCAATGGATCACCCGCCTGCGTGAGGCCATCGAACTGGGCCATTTCGAGCTGTTCTATCAGCCGGTAATGGCGCTGCAGAACGCCAGCGATGGCCTGCGCTATGAAGTGCTGCTGCGCTACCACGACCCGCACAGTGGCGAGTGGATCAGCCCGGGGCAGTTTCTCGGTGCCGCCGAGCGCTACGGCTTTCTCGGTGCCATCGACCGCTGGGTGGTGATGCGCCTGCTGCAATGGCTGGCGGACAACCCGCGGCATGTGCAGCAATTGGCTCAGGTGAATTTCAACCTGACTGCCAGCTCGCTGCTCAACGCGCACTTCCACGAGATGCTCCACAGCGAGCTGCTGCGGCACAACTTGCCGGCGCACAAGCTGTGCATCGAAGTGACCGAGATGGTCGCGCTGGGCGAGCTGGGGGTGTCTGCGCAGTGGATCAAGCAGTTGCGCAGCCTGGGCCTGAAAGTGGCGCTGGATGACTTCGGCAGCGGCTTTGCCTCCTACGCCTACCTGCGCCATCTGCCGCTGGATATCGTCAAGATCGACGGCAGTTTTATCCGCGGTATCGAGAGTGACCCGATCAACCAGGCCATGGTCGGCTCGATGCAGCAGATCGCCAGCCAGCTGGGTCTGAGTACCGTGGCTGAATTCGTCGAAAGCCCGGAGACGCTTGAGTGTGTGCGCAAACTGGGCCTCGACTATGCCCAGGGCTACTGCATCGGCCATCCGCAACCACTGACTCAGCTAAGCGATGCGGCCGATGCAGAAGTGCAGATGCAGCTCGCCCTCGACCGTCGTTGATCCAGCTCAACCTTTATCTGAGGTTGCCGAAATAAGCTTACCGCCGGTAGTTCCGGCTGCTGTCTCCTGCCGTCTTTTTGGAGTTGCGTGCATCATGTTTGACCGTAAATGGCGTTTGCGTTGTGAGAGTCTGGAGCAGGAAGTCAGTCGTCTAAGTCAGGAAAAATCCGCCATGCAGCGCGAGTTGGACGAGCTGCGCAGCTTGCATCAACAGAGCCAGCAGGAGCGCAACGAGCTCAATGGTGTAACCCGTTATCAGCATGAGCTGCATGGCAAACTGAGCCGCTTTGAAGATTCCCTCTCGCAGACCCGTGATGGCGTGGTGGCCCAGGCCGAACAGCTGAACCAGGAAGTCGCCAAGCTCGAACAGCACAGCGGCATCTTCCAGCAAACCTCAGTGCTGCTGGCAGGCTTCTCGGACTCCCTGAGCAGCATGGCGGTGCAGGGTGTGAGCAGCGTGCAAAGTGTCGATCTGCTGCAGCAGCGGGTCAGCGAGATCAGCCGGATTGTTGAGCTGATCAAGGCGATTTCCGACCAGACCAACCTGCTCGCGTTGAACGCCGCCATCGAAGCAGCCCGCGCCGGTGAACAGGGCCGTGGCTTTGCCGTAGTAGCCGATGAGGTTCGCGCGCTGGCACAGCGCACCAGTCAGGCTACCCAGGAAATCAGCACCCTGGTCGGCAGCATCAATCAGGAAACCGACAGTGCCAGCCGTTCCATCGGCAGCCTGTCCAGTGAGGCCACGCGCTTATCCGGGGATGTTTCGCACTCGGCGCAGACCCTGGATGAAATGGTCGTGCTGGGCGAACACATGAGCCAACTGATCGAAAGCATCGCCCTGGGCTCGTTCTGCGAGGCGGTCAAACTCGATCACCTGCTGTTCAAGCTCACGGTCTACCAGCGCCTGTTCCTGCATGACGGCAACACCCAGCTGAGCAGCCACACCAGCTGTCGCCTGGGGCAGTGGTACCAGAGCAGCGACACCAACGCGCGCTACGGCAAGCAGCGCAGCTTCCAGCAGCTGGAGCAGCCGCATCGGGTGGTACATGACAGCGCGCATGAGGCCCTGCACGCCGCCCAGGCGAAGGAGTGGAGCAAGGTGCTACGCGCCGTCAGCGATATGGAGAAGGCCAGCATGGAGGTCAACTCGCTGATTTCGGAGTTGGCGGGTAGTTGATTCGCTGCTACGAGGCTTTATCTGCACGCTACACCTAAGGGATGCGTTCCAGCAGGCTGAGGTCCAAGCGCAGCATGCGCACACAACGTTCATCGCGTAGCTCTTTGGGCGACTGGTTACTGCGCAGGCGCAGCACCTGGCAGACCAGATTGAGCACCAGCGCCTCGCGGCTAAACACTCCGCTGCCGAGGTTGTAGAACGCCGCGATCAGCTCACGCAGGCCGAACGGCAGACGCCAGCGGATGCGCAGCGCCGAGCCGAAGCTGGCGGCGCGTTGCTGGAAGCTCTGGTGAATATCCTCATCGCGCAATAGGCCGCCGGCGTCCTGCCAATCCTGCAGGCTGCGCAGCAGGGCCAGCTCACCGATGTTGTGCAGCAGCGCGGCGGTAAAGCACAGCTCGGCATCCAGTTGCAGCTCGTCTGCCAGCCAGCGCGCCAGTTCGGCGCTGCGTTGTGCGCTGTCCCAGGCGCTGCTGGCCAGCTCGGCGAGGCGCGGATCACTGAGCAGTGCGTTGCGTTGTACGGCCATGCCCAATACCAGATTCAGCGTACGCGCCAGGCCCAGACGCGGCAGTGCCTGGCTGAGGGTTTGGCAGGGTGCGCCCTGGTGCTGGGCGGCGCTATTGGCGGCGGCGATCAGTCGCGCGGTGATCTGCGGATCACGGGCAAACACCTCTTCCAGCTCACGCAGATCGCTGTCGTCACCGTTGAGGCACTGGCTCACCGAGTCGCGTACCGAGGCCAGCAACGGCGCGCCCTGACCTTCTTCGCGCACCGCATTGAGGTAATCATCCAGGCTGTCGACCAGCAAGGGTGCCGCTATCGCTGTTGCGCTGGCGGCGGCGCTGCCAAGAATGCCGAGCAGGCGCTGGCGTAGTTGTTCGGCATTAAACGGCTTGGCCAGGTAGGCCGCCGGTGCCAGCGGCCGCGCAGCGCGCACGCTGCTGGCATCCAGGCGACTGCTGATCAGGATAAACGGCAGCGCCGGAGTGCGTGGATGGCGGCGCAACTGGCGCAGCAATTCCAGACCATCAAGGCCCGGCAGGTCGCCATCGGCAATCACCAGCGCCGGCAGACGGCGTTTGCATTTGGCCAGCGCTGCCTCACCGTCGGTGACTCTTATAACTCGCGCATCGGCGCGTACATCGAGTACCAGTTGCACGAGCAGATCGGCAGTCCAGGGGTCTGCTTCGGCGATCAGAATCTCCGGAGCGTTGGCCAGGGCAGTCATGAAAACCTCAGGGAAAAGCGTGATGGCAAAATAATGGCGCCATCGATATGGCGGCGCGCAGTGTACGGGTTGGTTACTTTAAAACCAGCGTCGCCCGACGAAATGCTGAGTCTTTAGTCAACTTTGTAAGTTTGCCTGAAAATACCGCAATAGAGCGGTCTGGTTGTCCTACAAAGCGCTTTTTAAACGCTTCAGGGACAGTAATGGAGGGATGCTGCCTGGGGTGCTTGTACACTGGCGATTAGCGCCGTGCTGACTGTTTGATTACCGGGGCAGATGCAGAACGCAAAAGACCCGCCGAAGCGGGTCTTTTGTATGAGCGCTGCGGGCTTACGCCAGTTCGTCGAAGCACTCGGCGATGATCGCCAGGCCACGGTCGAGCAGCGCATCTTCAGCGGTCAACGGCACCAGCACGCGCAGGACGTTGCCGTAGGTGCCACAGGACAGCAGGATCAAACCCTTCTCACGCGCCTTGGCAACAATCTGCCCGGTCAGCGCGGCGTTGGGTTTGTGCACGTCGCCACCTTCGCACAGCTCCATGGCAATCATGGCGCCCAGGGCACGTACTTCGCCGATGCTGTTGTGCTTGGCTTGAATGGCTTTGAGGCCAGTGACCAGGTGCTCGCCCACTGCTTTGCAGCGATCCAGCAGCTGCTCTTCCTCGAACACTTCCATCACAGCCAGGGCCGCGGCGCAGGCAATCGGGCTGCCCGCGTAGGTGCCACCTAAACCGCCTGGAGCGATGGCGTCCATGTATTCAGCTTTGCCGCACACGCCCGCCACCGGGAAACCGCCGGCGATGGATTTGGCAAAGGTGGTCAGGTCGGCGGCGACGCCCATCTGCTCCATGGCGAAGAAGGTGCCGGTACGGCCAGCACCGGTCTGCACTTCGTCAGCGATCAGCAGGATGCCGTGCTGATCACACAGGGCGCGCAGGCGCAGCATGAAGTCTTTCGGTGCCACATAGAAACCACCTTCACCCTGTACGGGTTCGATGATGATCGCGGCGATATCGCGCGGCTCGGCATCGTTCTTGAAGATGCGCTCGATGCTGGCGATCGCATCATCCGTGCTGACGCCGTGCAGTTCACACGGGTACTGGGCGCGGAAGATGCCGCCCGGCATCAGGCCCATACCGGCCGAGTACGGTACGACCTTGCCGGTCAGACCCAGGGTCATCATGGTGCGGCCGTGGTAACCGCCGGTGAAGGCGATCACGCCGGCACGGCCGGTGGCAGCGCGGGCGATTTTGATCGAGTTTTCCACGGCTTCGGAGCCAGTGGTGACCAGCAGGGTCTTCTTGGCGAAGTCGCCTGGCACGCGCGCGTTAACTTTCTCGCACAGTTCAACGTACGGCTCGTAGGCCAGCACTTGGAAGCAGGTGTGGGTCAGTTTGGTCAGCTGCTCTTGCACCGCCGCCACCACTTTCGGGTGCAGGTGGCCGGTGTTGAGCACGGCGATGCCGCCAGCAAAGTCGATAAACTCGCGGCCTTCGACGTCGGTGACGGTGGCGTTCTTCGCCGACTCGGCAAAGATCGGGTGGATCTGGCCCACGCCGCGCGGGACGGCAGCGGTGCGGCGTTGCATCAAAGATTCGTTGGTCTTGCTCATGATGTCCTCATTCGCCGGTTAATCTCGGCGCGGTTCAAGGATGTGTCACCGGCGGCGGTTTGGCAGTTTTCGATGATCGACTGCCACAACACGCCCGGCCACAGCTATGTCCATATAAAGCCGAAGGCGCAGCGCTCTCGTGCGTCTTCGGCGGGGTTACTGCTACGTCGCCGGGGTTAGATACCCAGGCAGAGGTATTTGATTTCCAGGTAATCCTCAATGCCGTACTTCGAGCCTTCGCGGCCAAGGCCCGAGGCCTTCACACCACCGAACGGCGCGACTTCATTGGAGATCAACCCGGTGTTGACGCCGACCATACCGTATTCCAGAGCTTCCGCCACACGGAACACACGACCCAGGTCACGGGCGTAGAAATACGAAGCCAGGCCGAACTCGGTGTCGTTGGACATCGCGATCACTTCGGCCTCGTCCTTGAAGCGGAACAGCGGCGCCAGTGGGCCGAAGGTTTCTTCCTTGGCTACCGCCGCGTTCTTCGGCACGTCGACCAGAATGGTCGGCTCGAAGAAGCTGCCACCCAGGGCGTGCGGCTTGCCACCGGCGAGCAGGCGTGCGCCTTTGCTCAGGGCGTCGGCTATGTGTTCCTGCACCTTGGCCACAGCCTTGTCGTCGATCAGCGGGCCAGTGGTGGTACCTTCATCAAGACCGTTGCCGATCTGCAGCTTGGCCACGGCGGCGGCCAGTTTCTCGGCGAAGGCGTCGTACACGCCGTCCTGAATGTACAGGCGGTTGGCGCAGACGCAGGTTTGGCCGTTGTTGCGGTATTTGGAGATCAGCGCGCCTTCGACGGCTTTATCCAGATCGGCATCGTCGAACACGATAAACGGCGCGTTGCCGCCCAGTTCCAGCGAGACCTTCTTGATGTCCTTGGCGCATTCGGCCATCAGCTGGCGACCGATTTCGGTGGAGCCGGTGAAACTCAGCTTGCGCACGATCGGGTTGCTGGTCAGCTCGCCACCGACTTCACCGGCGCTGCCGGTCACTACGCTCAGCACGCCTTTTGGAATGCCAGCGCGCTCGGCCAGAGCAACCAGGGCCAGGGCGGAGAACGGCGTCTGCGACGCGGGCTTGATCACCATGGTGCAACCAGCGGCCAGGGCCGGGCCGGCTTTACGGGTGATCATCGCCGCGGGGAAGTTCCACGGGGTAATGGCCGCAGTTACGCCGATCGGCTGCTTGATCACGATCAGGCGCTTGTCCGGCTGGTGGCCAGGGATCACGTCGCCATACACGCGCTTAGCTTCTTCAGCGAACCACTCAATAAAGGAAGCGGCGTAGGCAATCTCGCCCTTGGCTTCGGCCAGCGGCTTGCCCTGCTCCAGAGTCATCAGGCGGCCGAGGTCGTCCTGGTTCTCGATCAGCAGTTCAAACCAGCGGCGCAGCTTATTCGAGCGTTCTTTGGCGGTCAGGGCACGCCAGGCTGGCAGCGCACGGTCGGCGGCTTCGATGGCGCGACGGGTTTCCGCTGCGCCCATTTTCGGTACGGTACCGATGATTTCGCCGGTGGCCGGGTTGTTGACCTTGATGGTCTGGCCGTTGTCGGCGTCCAGCCAAGTGCCGTCGATATAAGCCTGCTGACGGAACAGCTGGGTGTCTTTCAGTTGCATGGCAGTCTCCTAAATTCCGACACCCTGGCATCGGTACGTGTCATCGAATGTGCCGTACTGCAGCGCAGCTGGGCCTAATCTGTAGGGCTGGTGCTGGCCGTGGGCGGGCATGGGTTGCGCCGCGCACAATTTCAGCAAGAGCGTTTGAAATCTCAAACGAATCCTAGTGTCAAGAGGGGTAAAGGGCAATAGCCTGTTCGAAAAAATTAACGGAATATTGTCCTTATTCAAGGGATTTATACGAATAGACAGCTGGCGGTCGCTTAGCGTGCAGAATCACGAACAAGGCAGCAGCATGGACGCCCGCCAGCGACATGCGTATGATTGCGCCCGCGCTGCACCAGTAGCTCAGCTGGATAGAGTACTGCCCTCCGAAGGCAATACTCGTCGACTTGAGACGGGTGTCAGCTAATGGTCAAATAGACCGCTGCAACACATACGCACCAGTAGCTCAGCTGGATAGAGTACCGCCCTCCGAAGGCGGGGGTCGTGGGTTCGAATCCCGCCTGGTGCGCCATATCTGGATGATTTAAAAGCCTTTTCTCTAAGGCTCTGCCGATCCAAAGCCTGAATTGGCTAATTTCTTAAAATTAATCTCCGTGCTGATACCCAGCCAGTGGTGAGCACTGCCCGCAGCGCGCCTCTCCGACTCATTTTCGGGCTGTGCCAATTCTGTGCCTAAACCGTGCCTCAAAGTCTGGCCCCCCTATTTTGCGAGCGAGGGTTTTGAGTACTAGCTGATGGCGGTCAAAGTTGCAGCGCTGCCTAAAGCGCTGAAGATGCTCACGCTGGGTAGCCGAGTCTGGAGCAGTACTACCAGCCTGTGCGGATTCGGCGACTTGGCTACTGTCACTTTTCTGAACTCAAATCGAATCCAATCCAATCCCTCCCAGACCAAAGAAACCCGTCCTCTTCTGGAATAGCGGATGCTCCCTTCGGTCGCATAGCGAAGTGTCGCCGTTTCCCTGTGGTCTTGAGCGACCAAGTTGCCTGACATGTTTCGCATTTACAGTAGAAGTCCTGCTGCTGCCCGCGCTCGAATCGAGCCGGATGCCCACAAAGTTGGGCGAATGCTGAGATCTGTTCAATGGCATCCCCGACGGCATCAACTACTTGCGAGTTAGCTGAACCTTTGAGTGAAGCCTTCAGTTCGGCTGCTTTCTGAGCATCGACTGGCGCGAGGAGCCTGACGTGAGTAGACGAAATAGATTCAAACTGTTCCGGCCAAGCCTGGGTTAGCTTTTTGGCCGGAGTGGGCAACGCCCCCAGCTTTCGGCCATGACCTTGGAGCAACTGCCGCAACATCCACTCATCGAACAACTTCCCCATCTTCTCCACGACATAAAGGTCCAGCGGTGAGACAGGAAGACTCTGCGGCGATGCGACACTGGTTGACACGCCTGGCCAACACACGATGCGATCAGGCTCCAGACTCTCACTGATTTTTATTGACGCGCCGAACCAGGCAATCGGTACGATCCTCAAGGCAGATCCCTCTGACTGAGTTACGACCCAATCATGTACATCATGCCGGAGTACGAAACTCCGCCCTGCCCAACTGAAGACGTAATTTCCATCAATCCTTCGCAGGCCATACCGTTCAAGCGCACGCCTGATCACAAGACCAACGTAACTGACATACGCCAGTTGAAATTGCATTTGCCGCGCCAAGCGTTCTTCCGGGGGTAAGAGCCGGCCTTCTCGATCATCTTTCAACTTCTCCCAAAGCGGGGGCAGATGGCGATAGTGCGGATCGTGGTTGAGAATGTTTGTCCGGTGAACTTGGGCAGGAACCACAGATGCAGGAGGCACGAGCGAATAAAGCCCCCTTTGCTTCAAACTGTTGCTGCTGACCGAAAACTGACCCAGTAGAGGCTGTTCTGCCGACTGAAAACTGACCCAGGTGTTCAACTGCTTCTGCTCAATTTTTGAGCAGGAGAACACAGGGTGATCAGTATGGAAATGATGGGCAAAA
>NZ_JAAQXA010000017.1:0-91400 GCF_012985775.1 Pseudomonas sp. WS 5011 | reverse complement strand
GCCTGAAAAGTGTCCGGATGGCCGTGAAATCGGTGTCCGGATGCTCGTGGAATGAGTGTCCGGATCAGCGTGGAATCACTGTCCGGATGTGCGTGGAATGGGTGTCCGAGTCAGCGTGGAATCCGCATTTTGGTGGCAGTGAAGAACAGTTTGAATCGATGCGTACAGCTATTGATAAGCTGGGTGAAATGGATGATGCAGCGGCTAATGCTGAAGGGCTTGCCGCTATCAGATTAGGCGAGACATTAAGCTGGCAGCAGGGCGTCATTATTGCTATCGGTTTAGGGGTCTGTCTGGTGCTGGTGGTGGGCTTTCCAATTCTGGTCACTGGGCCGCTGCACAAACTTTTGAATCGTATCGAGCAGATCGCTGATGGCGATGGTGATCTCCGAGTGCGCCTGGATGTCTTGTCGAGTGATGAGCTCGGTAAGCTGAGTCACGCGTTCAATCGCTTTCTCGATAAATTACAACCGCTAATCAAAGAGGTGGGAAGGGTTACCGGTGAGGTTGAAAGCTCTGCGCAGAATCTTGCCGGATTAGCTGCAGCCAATGATCGGTTGATTAGTAGTGAGCATGCTGCAGTCGATCAGGTCAGTACAGCTGCGACCGAGATGAGCTCAGCCGTGAATGAAGTGGCGCGTAATGCGCAAAATGCAGCTGATGCTGCGCGTGGAGCGGAAGTTCAGTCACGCGAGGGCGCGCAAGTGGTCGGCGCCACGATCAACTCGATTCGCCAGCTCGCGCAAGAGGTGGAAAGTGCGTCGTTGACCATTCAGGCGCTTGAGCAAGAGGCATCTAGTATCGGTGCTGTATTGGCTGTTATCCGAGGCATTGCAGAGCAAACTAATTTGCTAGCCCTCAATGCGGCCATAGAAGCTGCGCGCGCTGGGGAGCAGGGGCGCGGTTTTGCGGTTGTAGCTGATGAGGTGCGTGCATTAGCGGCGCGTACGCAGGAGTCTACCAAGGACATCCAGGTAATGATCGAGCGCCTGCAAATCGGCGTGCAGAATGCAGTTAAGGCCACCCATTCGGGGAGTAGTAAGGCAAGGCAAAGTGTTGAGCAGGCAGCTGGGGTGGATCAAGCGCTGACTGATACCAGTAATTCTGTTCAGCGCATCAATGATATGACTGCACAAATCGCTACTGCCTGTGAAGAGCAGAGCAGTGTTACTGAAGAGATTGCGCGCAATATCAGTGACATTCGAGACCTGTCGAATGAGGCGGCTCAAACCTCTGAGCAGAGTGCAGAAGCCAGTCAGCGACTATCTGAGTTGTCGCATGGTTTGAGTAAGCTGGTTGGTAGGTTTCGTGTCTAAGTCACGTGCATTTTAATGGTCTAAGTGCTTGAAACGGTTGTAACTTCAACTCAAGCCAGTACAATGGCGCGGCTCGCTTCAGTCGAGCTGCGTTATGGTGGCCCTGCCGGTCCCCTCGCAACGATCAGCCGTGAACCCGGTCAGGCCTGGAAGGGAGCAGCCGCAGCGGTGACATTGTGTGCCGAGGTGTGGCTGGTGGGGTTGCCTCCAGTTACTTAGCTGGTTGATTCATAAAGGTTTTTCACTCCAAACCACACGTGGTACAAGGAGTGATACAACCGATGCCCAGCATCCCTTCTTATCTTCTATTTTCACTCCACTCGGTCTATTACTTCCGAGCTGTGGTGCTTGACGTCGTTTGTCCGTTGTTTCATCGCAGGGAAATTCGGCGTTCTCCCCAGGCCCGCTGTAGGCGCGAAGCGTTGATCCGTGGGCGCGAGCTTTTGCTGCAAGTTCAGCGGCTTTTCACCGAAGCATTCCAAGGCATTAAGCCGTCGGTTGGGCGCCTGCGTGGCGAGTGGGAGTCGGGAGGGAGAAGGCTCGCTATCTGGGCTTCCTGGTTGCGTCAGCAGCAATTGGAGTCTTTGGCTGCGGCTCCATTTGCACCGCTTCCTGAAACCACTCAGAGGGCCCCGGTAATGCAGGCGTTGGAGGCCCTACTGAAAGTAGGGCACAAAGAGCTTTTAGTGTGTGTGGTAGCTAAGCACGCTGTCCTGTTCCTTTAATGCTTTACGCATGTCTGCAGGAATGCTGCCCGAGCGCATTGCAAGCTCTAGGCGAATATCTTCAAGGCTTTGAGCGAACGCTTGCGTGTCGGTCAGTTGGGCTGCGCTCAGCACACGGCTGTATGCAGTGGCTTCGTTTGCATCCAGCAAAGAGAGCACAACCCCACCGTCTGGGCGGGGAGGGCTGAATATGGCGCGCAGCGGGGTAAACAGTTGCTCAACGAGTTCGCGGTTAATCTTGTCCATGACCATGCTCCATCCAGAGGGTGATCACTTCTGACCCCTTAGATGCTCGATGGTTCGTGAATCTTGCTAATCAAGCAGTCAGTGACTGCCGAGCGCGTTCGATGACTTGTTCCAGGTGCGCGCCACTGTACTGGCCGGGGTAGAGGCGCTGACTGTGCTTGGCGATGCCTGCATCGTTGACGATGGTAAAGCTGAAGCTACCTTTGCGGGCGGCTAGGATGCGGCAGTCAAAAGGTGCAAATGCACTCGATAGGGTGCGAATAGCATCCTGAATTTGGTGTTGGGTATTCATTTTTGGGTACTTCCTAAAACAACAGGCGCGTCATTGCGCTAAATAAAGCTCCAGGCTGTCGACGTAAGTAGTCGATTGCATGTGTAGATAGGAGCTGGACTGCGCGCACAAGTTCCACAGCGGACACGTTGTGCGGGTCGGTACGTCGGAGGCGGGCTTGAGTCAGCGCTTGCGCGGGACGGCCAGATCAGTCAGCAGGTTGGGATATGGGTTAGAGCTGTGCGGCATTACCCGTGGGTTATGCGCTCTTACCTGGAAACCATCGAGGGGGCTAAAAGGCCTGATTGACTTGCAGCGTGGTACGAACGGGGCGGATGATACCCGTCTGGCTAATTTTTCGCCAGTTTATTTGCAAGCAATACTGCAGGTTGGCCATTCGTAGGCTGCGCATTGGATGCAATTTGCCCCATGCTCCGTTAGGATTAGCCCCACTTTTTTGCTTTCCTCTCGTGACGGGTTTCGATGAGTTATCAGGTTCTTGCACGCAAGTGGCGTCCGCGCTCGTTCAACGAAATGGTTGGCCAGACGCATGTGCTCAAGGCGCTGATCAATGCGCTCGATAGCCAACGACTGCACCATGCCTATTTGTTCACGGGCACCCGTGGTGTAGGCAAGACCACGATTGCGCGGATTATTGCCAAGTGCCTGAATTGCGAGACCGGCATCAGCTCGACGCCTTGCGGCGTCTGTTCGATTTGCAAAGAGATTGATGAGGGGCGCTTTATCGACCTGATCGAGGTCGATGCTGCCAGCCGTACCAAGGTTGAAGACACTCGCGAGTTGCTCGACAACGTGCAGTATTCGCCGAGCCGTGGACGCTTCAAGGTCTACCTGATCGACGAAGTACACATGCTCTCAACCAGCTCCTTCAATGCGCTGCTGAAGACCCTGGAAGAACCACCGCCCCACGTCAAATTCCTCCTGGCGACCACGGATCCGCAGAAGCTGCCGGTCACGGTGTTGTCGCGCTGCCTGCAGTTCTCACTGAAGAACATGCCGCCGGAGCGGGTGGTCGATCACCTCACCCATGTCTTGGCTGCGGAAAACATCCCGTTCGAAAATGACGCACTCTGGTTGCTCGGCCGTGCGGCCGATGGCTCGATGCGCGATGCCATGAGTCTGACCGACCAGGCGATTGCTTTTGGTGAGGGTAAGGTGCTGGCCGCCGATGTGCGCGCCATGCTTGGCACCCTCGACCATGGCCAGGTCTACGGTGTGCTACACGCCCTGCTGGAGGGCGATGCGCGCGCTTTGATTGAGGCTGTGCGTCATCTGGCTGAGCAGGGGCCTGACTGGAATGGCGTTTTGTCCGAGATGCTCAACGTACTGCACCGAGTGGCCATTGCCCAAGCGCTGCCCGAGGCCGTGGATAACGGTCAGGGGGATCGTGAGCGAGTGCTTGAACTGGCCAGGGTTCTCCCTGGCGAAGATGTGCAGTTTTATTATCAGATGGGCTTGATTGGGCGACGCGATTTACCGTTGTCGCCCGACCCACGTAGCGGCTTTGAGATGGTGCTGTTGCGTATGTTGGCATTCCGCCCGGCGGATACCCACGATGCGCCGAGAGTTGCGCTAAAGCCGTTGGGGATTAGCCAGGCCACTGCTGATCCCGCGACCAACCCAGTGGCCGGTGCGGCTATCCCGTCACCGGTGAGCATTCCTGTTGCGGTTCTGCCTGCGCCGCCGACTCCTGTAGTTGAAGTTGCACCTGTAGTGCCGGTAGCAGCGCCTGAAGCGCCTGTGGCAGTCCTGCCGCCCGCACCGGAAGTGGTCAGCGGACCCGCTGCGCAGCCTTCGCTGGCTGAAGCGACAGCTGCCCCTGTAGCATCCGCGCCTGTGGTAGATCTGCCCTGGGAAGAGCAGGTCAATCTGCCTGTTGCTCAAACGGCTGAGCCTGTTACAGAAGTCGCAGAGCCTGTCGTTGCTGCGGCAGAGTCCGTCACGCTAACAGCCGAGCCGCCACAAGCTGCAGAGCCTGAGTCGCAACTGATTGAGCAGCCGGCTCCGTCCGCCGATACGGATGACGATGAGCCGCCGCTGGGCGACTACGACTATGTCGAGATGGATGCAGAGTCGTTTGATTATGATTTTGACGCGGTAGAGCGCGCTGCATCTGCCGAGCCAGAGGTCTTGCCTGCGGCGCAACCGGCGACAGGACTGGCGGCCGACTGGTTGGAGCTGTTCCCGAAGCTCGGCTTGTCCGGGATGACCGCTAGCATCGGCGCTAACTGCACTCTGATAAGCGTCGAGGGCGACAACTGGTTGTTGCACCTGGACCCGGCGCATTCAGCGCTGTTCAACCTAACCCAGCAGCGGCGCCTGAATGATGCGCTCAATCAGTTGCACGGGCGCGAGCTCAAGGTGTTGATCGAGTTATGCAAGCCTGAGCAGGAAACACCTGCGCAGGCTGCGGCGCACAAGCGAGCCAATCGCCAGCGTGAGGCCGAAGCCTCGATCCATCAGGACCCGGTTATTCAACAAATGATTCAGCAGTTCGCTGCGGTTATCCGCGCGGACAGCATTGAACCCCTGGATACTCCCGTTAACCCCTAATTACCGAGGACTTACACCATGATGAAAGGTGGCATGGCCGGCCTGATGAAGCAGGCACAGCAGATGCAGGAAAAAATGCAGAAGATGCAGGAAGAGCTGGCGAACGCCGAAGTAACCGGTCAATCCGGTGCTGGGCTGGTCAGCGTGGTTATGACTGGGCGTCACGACGTCAAACGTGTCAGCCTGGATGACAGCCTGATGCAGGAAGACAAGGAGATCCTCGAAGACCTGATCGCCGCTGCGGTAAATGATGCCGTGCGCAAGGTTGAGCAGAACAGCCAGGACAAGATGTCCGGTATGACTGCCGGCATGCAGTTGCCTCCAGGCTTCAAAATGCCGTTCTAAGCGGTCATCCGCCGGCACTGCATTGCAGCGCTGGGAGCCGGTGTGGGTATCCTCAGCCCACACCGCCTGTACCTTGCTCTGTCAGGGCTCAATAGCCCTATAGGGTTTTGTTGGAAAGAGTTGTAGCCGTCGAGTACTTCCCCAATGAGTTTCAGCCCGCTGATCCGCCACCTGATCGATTCTCTGCGCATTCTTCCTGGCGTTGGGCAGAAGACTGCTCAGCGTATGGCCTTGCAGATGCTTGAGCGTGATCGCTCCGGGGCCTTGCGCCTGGCCCAGGCGCTTACACAAGCGATGGAAGGCGTTGGCCACTGCAAGCAGTGCCGCAGCCTGAGCGAGGAAGAGGTGTGTCAGCTGTGTCTGGACCCGCGGCGCGATGACAGTCTGCTGTGTGTGGTCGAAGGGCCGATGGATGTGTATGCGGTCGAGCACACCGGGTTTCGCGGGCGCTACTTCGTTCTCAAGGGGCATTTGTCGCCGCTCGACGGTCTCGGCCCAGAGGCGATTGGTATTCCCGAGCTACTGGCGCGGATTGCTGCCGGCAGTTTCACCGAGGTGATTCTGGCCACCAATCCGACTGTAGAGGGCGAGGCCACCGCGCATTACATCGCTCAGCTACTGGCGGGGAAAGGCCTGATTGCCTCGCGCATTGCCCATGGCATGCCGCTGGGCGGCGAGCTGGAGTTGGTGGACGGGGGCACCCTGGCGCATTCGATTGCCGGGCGTCGACCTATCCAGTTGTAGGTACCCAGCTGGTAGGCGGCTTGATTGCCCTTGCGCATGGCGTAATCCTCTTCTTGTAAACCAAGCAAGCGCTTGGTAATTTCCCTGAAACCTCAGTGGGAATACCTCATGTCTGTCTTTCAGGAATATTTCGATGAATCCCACCAGTTGGTGCGTGATTCTGTCAGGCGCTTTGTCGAGCGCGAAATTCTGCCGCACATCAATGATTGGGAAGAAGCCGAGGAGTTTCCTCGCGAGCTCTACCTCAAGGCGGGGGCTGCGGGGATTCTCGGTATTGGCTACCCGGAAGCGTTTGGTGGCAGCCATGAGGGTGATGTCTTTGCCAAGGTCGCTGCCAGCGAGGAGTTGATGCGCTCAGGCTCTGGCGGCTTGGTAGCGGGGCTCGGCTCCCTGGATATCGGTTTACCTCCTGTGGTGAAGTGGGCCAAGCCGGAGCTGCGCGAGCGCATCGTGCCGCAGGTCCTGGCCGGTGAAAAAATCATGGCGCTGGCGGTGACCGAGCCGTCCGGTGGTTCGGATGTGGCCAATCTGAAAACCCGTGCGGTACAGGATGGCGATTTCTACCGTGTTAGCGGCAGTAAAACCTTTATTACTAGCGGGGTGCGCGCGGATTACTACACGGTTGCCGTGCGTACCGGAGGCGATGGCTTTGGTGGTGTCAGCCTGTTGCTGGTGGAGAAGGGCACGCCTGGCTTCACCGTAGGGCGCAAGCTGAAGAAGATGGGCTGGTGGGCATCGGATACGGCGGAGTTGTTCTTCGATGATTGCAGGGTGCCGGTAGGCAATCTGATCGGCGCCGAGAACATGGGCTTTGCCTGCATCATGGCGAATTTCCAGAGCGAGCGGCTATCGCTGGCGATCATGGCTAATATGACGGCGCAGCTGGCACTTGAAGAGTCGATGAAGTGGGCCAAGGAGCGCGAGGCGTTCGGTAAGCCTATTGGCAAGTTCCAGGTGCTCAAGCATCGTCTTGCGGAGATGGCGACGCAGCTTGAAGTGTCGCGCGACTTTACCTATAGGCAAGCGGCGAAGATGGCGGCAGGTAAAAGTGTGATCAAGGAAATATCCATGGCCAAGAATTTTGCCACTGATATTGCCGATCGACTGACCTACGATGCGGTGCAGATCATGGGGGGGATGGGGTATATGCGCGAAAGCCTGGTGGAGCGGCTTTACCGTGATAACCGCATTCTGTCGATTGGTGGTGGCTCGCGTGAAATCATGAACGAGATCATCAGCAAGCAGATGGGCTTATAGATAAGGCAGGTTTTACAACCGTCAGATAAAACAAACCCCGCGAGCGCGGGGTTTGTTTTAAAGCAGGACAGGGGCTTAGGCCACCTGTACCTCTTCAGCTTGCATACCTTTCTGACCGCGAGCGGCCACGTAGGTAACAGTCTGGCCTTCTTTCAGGCTTTTGAAACCGTCGCTTTGGATGGCTTTAAAGTGAACGAAGAGGTCATCGCCGCCATTAGTTGGGGTAATGAAGCCGAAGCCTTTCTCATCGTTGAACCATTTGACGGTGCCAGTTTCGCGATTTGCCATGGTGTGTCTCTTAATTCGATACGAAGTGCGGTGCCAGAGTGCTCATAGCACCTATGCGGTTTTGCTGATAACTACAAGTCAGCTCAGCCATAATAGGCCGTTTTCACAGGAAGTGTTGGGTTTAACGTTAATTATTCATATTTTTCTCAGCTCATAAGCTGAAAAGTCCCCATTAGCCCGGGCTGCAGGGCGTTTTGGCGTCTGCCTGATGTTGTTGCCTATAATGAATTCTGGCCAGTTCTGCCTGCTTAAGCGCTAACTTGGCCCCAGTAAAACGCCTCGGTGCTCTTGAAAAGCGTCGGGGCGTTTTTTTCGAGCTGCTGTCAGAGATTTTTTAGCCCTGCTATGCCGAGCTGCGTAAGCGGGCCAGATCGCGCAGCGGTGGCGCGCCGAACAAGCGGCTGTATTCGCGGCTGAACTGCGAGGGGCTTTCATAGCCGACGCGGTAACTGGCTGAAGCAGCCTCTAGTCCTTCGCAGAGCATCAGGCGCCGCGCTTCCTGAAGGCGCAATTGCTTTTGGTATTGCAGTGGGCTGAGAGCCGTGACGGCTTTGAAGCGGTGGTGCAGGGTCGAGGTGCTGAGGTTGACCTCACGGGCCAGGTCCTCGATGCGCAGGGGCTGGTCGAAATGCAGGTTCAGCCACTCGATAGCATGGTTGATGCGCTGGCCCTGGCTGTCGGCGATGGCGATTTCGTGCAGGCGATGGCCCTGCGGGCTGTGCAACAGGCGGTAGAAAATCTCGCGCAGGGCCAGCGGCGCAAGCATGGCGATATCGCGCGGGGTTTCCAGGAGTCGCAGCAGGCGCAATACCGCGTCAAGCAATTGAGTATCCAAGCGATCCAGATACAGCGCCCGACGTGGCCCAGGATTAGGCACGCCAATGGGGCCGATGTCGGCGATTAGGCTAGTGATCAGCGCCGGATCAATATCCAAACGCAGGCTTAGATAAGGCTTCTCAGGGGTTGCGCCGATCACCTGGCCGGTAACCGGCAGGGTGACTGAGGCCACCAGGTAGTTCAGCGGGTCGTAGGTGTACTGCTCATCGCCGAGGCGTACATCCTTGCGGCCCTGGGCAATGATGCACAGGCATGGCCGGTACAGCGTCGGTATGGGCAGGCTGGGTTGCGTTGCGCAGGCCAGGTCGAGGCCGGCAATGGCGCTGCTATGCAGGCCATCAGTCGGGCTCTGGCGCTGGATCAGCGCGGCCAGTTCGGCCTGGCGCGATGCCAGGTTGTCGTCGAGGACTAACGGGCTGATAGGTGATGTCATGGTTGCTCCTGCTGCTGGCTTGCAGGTTATCCCGGTTTTTCAGGCAAGTCAGCGCTGCCCAGAACGCGTTGCAGGATCAGGCAATAATTCACCAGCAATAGGCAATAAACCCAGCTCTACAGGCGATCAGCGCAAATCTGAATTAAGCGTAGGTTTCGCAGAGTAGTTTTGCTGAATTTTGAACGTTGCAGGTTTAGGCAATAATTCGCCAGAAATCGTCTAACCCTGAGCACGCCATCTGACGGAATCTGTTGCTGTCGCGGCAATCCTTGCCGCTTACCAGCAGAGGATTCGGCCATGTTGAATATCCAAGACAAAGTCATTCTGATCACCGGCGCCAGCAGCGGTATCGGCGAGGCCTGTGCGCGCTTACTGGCCGAGAAGGGCGCGCGGCTGTTGCTCGGCGCACGGCGTACCGAGCGCCTGGAGCAGTTGGTCAGCGAAATCCGTGAGGCGGGCGGTAATGCGGATTACCGCCGCCTGGACGTAACCAGCCAGGCCGACACCCAGGCATTTGTCGACGCTGCCCTGGCGCAGTACGGCCGTGTTGATGTGCTGATCAACAACGCCGGAGTCATGCCGCTGTCGCGCCTTGATGTGCTGAAGGTCGATGAGTGGAACCGCATGATCGACGTGAATATCCGTGGCGTGCTGCACGGCATCGCCGCTGCGTTGCCGGTGATGCAGCGTCAGCGCAGCGGTCAGTTCGTCAATATCGCCTCCATCGGCGCCTACAGCGTGGTGCCGACCGGTGCGGTGTATTGCGCAACCAAGTATGCGGTGCGCGCCATCTCCGAAGGCTTGCGTCAGGAAGTGGGCGGCGATATTCGCGTGACCCTGGTATCGCCGGGCGTGGTCGAGTCGGAGCTGGCCGAGAGCATTTCCGATGAGTCGAGCCGTGAGGCAATGAAGGCGTTCCGCAAGGTCGCCATCACCCCGGACGCGATTGCCCGCGCCATTGCTTATGCGGTTGAACAGCCAGCGGATGTCGATGTCAGCGAGCTGATCGTGCGGCCGACTGCCAGTCCTTATTGAGCCTGTATCTCTGGAGAGCAAGCCGATGTTAAGTCATAGCGCCGTGCTGCATGCCAGGGCGGGACGCACCGAGCAGTTGGGGGGGTGCCTGCATGGCTTGGGTGAATCCATGCAGACCATTCCCGGGTGCCTGGGTGTTGAGGTGCAGCAGCTGCCGGATGATGCAGCGCAGTGGCTGTTGCAAAGCCGCTGGCAATCGACAGCGGCGTTACAGGCATTTTTCGCTGCGCCGCTGTTGCAGCAGGTGCTTGACCAAGCTTTGCAGCAAGGCTTGCTGCGTAGCCTGCAATGCCAGGCCACTTGAGCAGCAGAACGCCCCGGCACGCTAAGCGTGTCGGGGCGTTTTGTTGTAACGCGGGTTACTTGAGGTTGGCTTTCAGCGCTGCTGCGGCTTGCTGCATGGCGCTTTGCGTGCCGGGTATCTGACTGATTACGTTGAGCAGACCAAAGTCATGGATCATGCCGTTGTAGCGCACGGATGTGACGTTGACCCCAGCCGCATCCAGCTTGCGCGCATAGGCTTCGCCTTCATCACGCAACACGTCGAACTCGGCGGTTTGCACCAGAGCCGGCGGCAAACCTTTCAGCTGCTCCACCGATGCCTGCAACGGCGCGGCGTAGATCTCGGCGCGCTGTTTCGGGTCGGTGGTGTAGTTATCCCAGAACCACTGCATCAAGCTTTTGCTGAGGAAGTGACCGTCGGCGAACTGGTTATAGGAGGCGTTGTTGAAGTTGGCGTCGGTGACCGGCCACATCAGCAGCTGGAACTTGATCGCCGGGGTGCCTTTGTCCTTGGCCATCAGGCTGACCACTGCGGCCATGTTGCCGCCCACACTGTTGCCGGCCACTGCCAGACGCTTGCCGTCGACACCGATTTGCGCGCCGTTCTGCGCCACCCACTGAGTTGCGGTGTAGGCCTGGTTGATTGCGGTCGGGTACTTGGCTTCCGGTGATGGGGTGTAATCGACATACACCGCCGCCGCGCCAGAGCCCACCACCAGGTCATGGATCAGGCGTTCGTGGGTCGCGTAGTCGCCCAGCACCCAGCCGCCACCGTGGAAAAACATAAAGACCGGCAGCTCGCCTTTGGCATCGGCTGGGCGCACAACTTTGAGCTGTATCGACTGGCCATCAACATCGATGGTTTTGTCGGCCACTTTGATCCCCGATACATCGACCTTGACCCCGGCCTGCGCGCCGACCAATAGGGCGCGGGCCTCTTTCGGGCTCAGCTGTTCGAGGGGCTTGCCACCGCTAGCGGTGAGGGCATTAAGGAAACCTTGAGTATTGCGCTCCACCCCGGGGCTACCAGCGGCAAACGCGCTGTTGACGGCAAGGGCGAGTATGGCGATCGACAAACCTTGTTTGATGTTCATGTGCGGCCTCCTGGGGCGGGCCGCTGACTGGCAGCGGCCGGGTAGTGGGTAGTTTGGGCTTAGTCGAGCAGCGTCAGGGTGACGTCGATATTGCCGCGGGTAGCATTGGAGTAAGGGCAGACGATGTGCGCACGCTCGATCAGGGTCTGCGCTTGCTCACGGTCCATGCCCGGCAGGCTGATGCGCAGTTCGACTTCGATGCCGAAACCGTTGGGAATCGCGCCGATTCCTACGACACCTTCAATCGAGGCGTCTGCGGGCATTGCCAGCTTGTCGCGGCCCGCGACGAACTTCATCGCGCCGATAAAACAGGCCGAGTAGCCCGCAGCGAACAGCTGCTCAGGGTTAGTGCCCGCACCGCCGGCACCGCCAAGTTCTTTCGGGGTGGTCAGGGCGACGTCGAGTACGCCGTCGGAGGATATGGCACGGCCGTCACGGCCGCCGGTGGCTTCTGCATAGGCACGGTAAGCAATGGTTTGAATCGACATGGTGGTAATCCTCTAAAGTCAGTTTGGGTTGGTACGCGTTACAGGTGTTGCGGTATCTGTGGTTGATCAGCCGTCGTGGTTGATCAGCCATTCTGGGTACAGGCCTTTGCCATCCTGTTGCTGCTTCTGGCTGTGGTCCGCCAGTACGGCAGCGGAGAGCGTGATGGCGATGGTGAATGTGATCAGGGTTTGCATAACGGTTCTCCTCAAGCTGCTGGGTTGTTTGGTTGGTCAGTAATTCGTTTATTAGCACTAAAGTTTTGCGCGCCAAGTAGTTCGATGGGGTGAACTTTAGTGATCATTAATTTAGCGCGCAAGATATATATTTGAATATTTTGCGATAAGCACTGCTGTGTTTAGGAATAAGCGAGGAATGGCGGGCGGTTGCGCGATTTTTCGAGAGCTGCGGCAGGACGAAATTGTTGAGTGGAGCAGGGGAGTGACGGGTAAGAGTCCGCGATGTGGACGACGAGACTGGCGGCAAGCCTGTCGCCCAGGTGCTTACACGGCTTGTTGCAGACTGCTACGTAAGGCGACCAGCTCAGCCTTGAGGGCGCCAAGTTCAGCGGCGGATTGCTGGGTGGCGGTGAGGATGCAGCTGGGGATGCTTTTGGCCTGTTCGCGTAGGGCGCGGCCTTTATCGGTGAGGAACAGCTCGACCACACGCTCGTCAACACTGCTGCGGGTGCGCTTGAGCAGACCTTCGGCTTCCAGGCGTTTGAGCAGCGGGGTGACGGAACCTGGGTCGGTGAGCAGACGGCTGCTGATATCGCCCACGGTGATGCCATCGCCTTCCCAGAGCACCATCATCGCCAGGTATTGCGGATAAGTCAGGCCCAGCTCCTGCAGCAGGGGCTTGTAGACCTTGGTCAGCAGTAACGAGGTCGAATACAGGGCGAAGCACAGCTGGTTATCGAGCAGCAGTTCGGCGCAAGGGTCTTGCGTAGTCATGGCGTTCTCCAGCGTCACAGGACAGGTGCCGACAATTTATCGCGCCAACTACTGTTATGCCAATTGAATGCGCACGGTGTTCATCCAGCAAGGCAAACGTTATACGTAAAAAAGCCCCAGACACCTGCGGCGCTGGGGCTTGTGGGCTGGCCGGTTACTCTACGGCAGCCTGGACTTTCTTGCTTGAGCCTTTCGGCGCAAAGCGCGCGGCCAGACGCATGGAGGCGGTTACCAGACGTTGGTAGAACGCTGGCCAAAGGCGTTGCATGCCATCCAGGGCGTAGGCGTCCGGGCCGATCAGGATGCGCCGCTTGTTTGCCAATACGCCGTTGATGATCACCTGGGCGGCTTTCTCCGGCGTGGTGCGCAGCAGTTGGTCGTTGAACTGCTGACGCGCCTTGTCGGCATCCTGGCCGGTAACGCTGCTCAGGCTGGCGTTCATTCGCGCGGTTTTGGCGATGTTGGTCTTGATCCCGCCGGGGTGCACGCAGCTGGCCGATACACCGCAATCGGCCATGTCCAGCTCCTGGCGCAGCGATTCGGTAAAGCCGCGCACGGCGAACTTACTGGCGTTGTAGGCGCTCATGCCCGGCTGGGCGAATAGGCCGAACACGCTGGAGACGTTGACGATATGGCCATTGCCCGAGGCCTTGATATGCGGCAGGAAGGCTTTGGTGCCGTTGACCACGCCCCAGAAGTTGATGTTCATGATCCACTCGTAGTCGGCATAGTCATTGCCTTCCACGGTGCCGCCCTGGGCTACGCCTGCGTTGTTGAAGATCGCGTTGACCCGGCCGAACTCGGCCACCACCTGGTCTGCCCAGGCATGCACCGCTTCACGGTCGGCGACGTTGACCAGGGTTTCGCTGACCTGCACACCGAGCTTGCGCGCCTGGGCGGCGGTTTCCGCCAGGCCCTCGGCATTCACATCGGAGAGCGCCAGTTGGCAACCCTGGCGGGCCAGACCGAAGGCCAGGGCGCGACCGATGCCGGAACCGGCGCCGGTGATGGCGGCTACCTTGTTTTCAAACGACTTCATGCGCTGGCCTCCTGGGCAGTCAACTGGATAGCGCTGTTCTGCGCCGGGTGTACCGCGTGTCTACGGCTGAAATGATAGGCCGCTGGGTCAAAGTTGCGCGTCAGCAGGCGAAAACGCCAGGTAAAACCGGGCCACACGGTGCAGTTGCGGCCGCTCACCGGATGCAGGTACCAGCTGGTGCAGCCGCCGGCATTCCATACTGTGTTACCCAGGCTGCCTTGTAGCTTGCCGTTGAATTGGTCCTGTACGGATTGCTTGACCTCCAGACTCTGCAATTCTTGCTCACCCACCAGCTTGAGAGCACCGAGCACGTAATGGATCTGCGACTCGATCATATAGACCATCGAGTTGTGACCCAGGCCGGTGTTCGGCCCCATCAGGAAGAACAGGTTGGGGAAGCCGGCGGTCAGGGTGCCTTTGTAGGCCTGCGGTCCTTCCGGCCAGGTATCGAGCAGATCAACGCCGCCACGGCCAAACACCACGCCGCGCGGCAGTGGGTCGCTCGGGGTGAAGCCGGTGCCGAAGATGATCGCGTCGATCTCGCGCTCCTTGCCATCCACGGTGCGGATGCTGCCGCTACGAATTTCCTCGATGCCATCGGTGATCAGGTCGACGTTGGGCTGGGTCAGCGTCGGGAAGTAATCGTTGGAGATCAGTACGCGCTTGCAGCCCATCAGGTAATCCGGGGTGACCTTGGCGCGCAAGACCGGGTCCTTGATCTGCTTGTTGATGTACCACTTGCCGACTTTCTGCGCGACGGTCATCACCTTGGGCAGCATGGCAAAGCCGATCACCCGGCTTTCCAGCAGGGCATAGATGGTGCCGCGC
Source organism: Pseudomonas sp. WS 5011 (assembly GCF_012985775.1). Classification (NCBI taxonomy): domain Bacteria; kingdom Pseudomonadati; phylum Pseudomonadota; class Gammaproteobacteria; order Pseudomonadales; family Pseudomonadaceae; genus Pseudomonas; species Pseudomonas sp. WS 5011. The sequence continues at coordinate 76,647 of NZ_JAAQXA010000017.1, read as the reverse complement.
CAGAGTTTCTGCAGCAGCGGGAAGCGCTTGAAGCGGTTGCGCTCGCGCTCGCTGATGGCACGATCGGGCTTGGGCATGATCCACGGTGCGGTGCGCTGGTACAGATCGAGCTGGCTGACCTGCTTCTGGATCTGCGGCACGAACTGAATCGACGAGGCGCCGGTGCCAATTACCGCAATGCGTTTGCCGGTAAGGTCATAGCTGTGGTCCCACTGCTGCGAGTGGAAGATCTTGCCGGTGAAGTCGCCCAGGCCCTTGAGCGCCGGAATCGATGGGGTGGACAACGCACCCATGCCCGAGACCACGAACTGCGCGGTATAGCTGTTGCCGGCGCTGTCGCTGATCTGCCACAGCTCCTGCTGCTCATCCCAGGCCAGGCGGGTGATTTCGGTGTTCAGCTGGGTGTGGTTCTGCAGGCGGTACTTGCTCCAGCAGCCTTCCAGGTAACCCTGGATTTCTGGCTGCTTGGCAAACATACGCGTCCAGTTGGGGTTCTGCTCGAACGAAAAGGAGTACAGGTGCGATTGCACGTCACAACCGCAGCCCGGGTAGTTGTTGACCCGCCAGGTACCGCCGACGCCGGCTTCTTTTTCGAACAGCAGGAAGTCATGTTCACCTGCCTGCTTCAGGCGGATGGCCATGCCCAGGCCAGAGAAGCCCGTGCCGATAATGGCCACCTTGCAGTGGCGGGTGGCAGTAGGGGGTGAGACGGGTGCATTCATGGCCAAGCTCCTGTTATGTTTATTGCTGGCGTATACAGCTGTATACCAAGGTAGACAAATGTATACTCGCCAGCAAGCAGCAATCTCACAAGCCAACTTTTAGGTAGGGTTCGTCATGCAGGCAGACGCCAGCGAGCAGCAGCCAGCCGCAGAAAAAGCCACTGAGGCCCCCGGCAAGACCCTGTTACTAGAGGCCGCGTTACGTCTCACCTCAACCAGTCGCAGCCTCAGCAACCTGGGCTTGCGCGAGTTGGCGCGTGAGGCGGGGCTGAATCCCAATACCTTCTATAGGCACTTCAAGGATGTTGATGACCTGGGCCTGACGGTGATCCGACAAATCTCCACCCAGCTGCGCCAACCGCTGCGCGCCCTGCGCCGCGAAGCGGCCGAGCGAGCGGTGCAGTCGACCCAGGCCAGCGCGCCAATGCTGTTTGGCATTGACCTGCAGCGCGGCCGGCGGGTATGCCATGAAACCGTGCAGTTGTTCTTCGATTTCGTTGCGCAGAACCCTGAGGCGTTCATCATCGGTGTACGCGAACTGCATGGCGCCTCGGCCGTGCTGCGCGCGGCCCTGCAGGAAGTGATGGATGAATTCGGTGCGGACATGGCCGAGGACATCATCGCCTTCAAGCTGCTGCCGGACATGGTCAACCCGGCAGTGGTAAGGCAGGTGTCGAACCTGATCAGCCGCAACCTGTTCCAGCTGTCGCTGGACTACATTGGCCAACCCGAGCGGCAAGCGGCGATCTGCGCGTTGGCTGAAGAGCAGATCGTTATGCTGTTTACCGGCGCTAGCGTGTTGCAAAGTCTGGGGCAGTTGAAGTTGCCGGTTGAGTAAACACGGCCGCAACTGAGGCGAGTCAATGCGGCGCCATCTATGGGCGTTATGCTAGGCCGGCATAGTGCTACCGCGCTGTTTCGTCGTTTGCCCCATTAAGGACCCTCTATGATTGAAGCCACCTGGATTGCCTTTGCCTTTGTCATGGGGCTGGTGGTGCGAGGTATTGGTCTGCCGCCGCTAGTGGGCTACCTGGGGGCTGGCTTTGCTCTGGCCGGTTTTGGCGAGCATATCGGGGTTGGCCCGCGTGACAGCGCCGCGTTGGATCACATCGCCCACCTGGGCGTGCTGCTGTTGCTGTTTACCGTGGGCCTCAAGCTGAAAATCGGTAACTTGGTGCGGCGTGAGGTGATCGGCGGTGGCCTGCTGCATTTCGCTATTTCCAGTCTGATCTTCCTCCCGGCGATTCTGTTGCTGCTGGAGCTGCCCTGGCAGCAGGGGTTACTGCTGGCCATTGCCTTGTCGTTTTCCAGCACGGTGCTGGCGGCCAAGGTGCTGGAGGGCAAGCGCGAGCTGCGCGCCTTCCACGGGCGGGTGGCGATTGGCGTGTTGATCATCCAGGACCTGATTGCCCTGGTGGTGATGAGCCTGGCCAGCGGCAAAGTGCCGTCGGCCTGGGCATTGCTGCTGTTCGGTTTGCCCCTATTGCGGCCGTTGCTGTTTAAGCTGCTCGATGTCAGCGGCCACGAGGAGCTGATGGTGCTCCTCGGCCTGCTACTTGCGCTGGTACTGGGCGGTTACGGCTTCGAGCAACTGGGGCTGAGTTCCGAGTTAGGCGCGTTGGCCTTTGGTGCCATGCTGGCCAAACACAAGCGCGCTACCGAGCTGGCCAACTCGCTGTGGGGCATTAAGGAAATCTTTCTGGTCGGCTTCTTTCTGCAGATCGGCATTGGCGGCCTACCGGATGCCGCTGCCTTGAAGTTTGCCCTGGTCATGGCCGTGCTGTTGCCGCTCAAGGGCGTGCTGTTCTTCTTTCTCTTTCTGCTGTTCCGCCTGCGTGCGCGCAGTGCCTTTCTCAGCAGTGTCAGCCTGACCAACTACAGCGAGTTCGGCCTGATCATGGCTAGCGTCGTACTGCCGGAGTGGATGATTCCCCTGGCTATTACTGTTGCGCTGTCCTTTGTGATTTCCGCACCGCTCAATCGGGTTGTTCACCCGCTATACGAGCGCCTGGCTAAACGTCTGACTGCCCTGGAGCGCAACATCCGTCACCCGGATGAACAGCCGGTTTCTCTCGGCCTTTCCCAGGTGCTGGTAATGGGCATGGGGCGTACCGGGCGTGCAGCCTATGACTACTTGCGGGAAAAGGGCTATCAGGTAGTGGGCCTGGACTCCGACCCGGTGGTGATCGAACAGAGCAACAAGGTGGGGCGTAGCGTGCTGTTTGCCGACGGTGAGGACCCGATGTTTTGGCAGCACCTGCAGATGCCCAATATCGACGCGGTGATCCTGGCGCTGAATGATGAAGAGGCCAAGGTGATTGCCACGCAGAAGCTGCGCGAGCGCGGGTTTAACGGGTTGGTGGTGTCACACGCGCTGTATGAGGATATTGCCATGCGCATTCAGCAGGCCGGTGCCGACCGTACTTATCTGACCATGAGCGAGGCGGGTGCCGGTCTGGCCGAACATGTATTGCGCACGCTGAAAAGCCGTGCCGAGGCTGACGCGAATTAGCGGTCAGCCTCGGCAAGCTGGGCTTAGCTGAAGCCCAGGCGCTGGCGCCAGCGTTTTTCCAGCGCTTTGCTGTCGTGGTCCAGCGGGTGGAAACCAGGGCGGTAGTAGTCCAGGTACGGCAGGATCAGTTTGGTCAAAAAGCCGTTGCGTGGGCCGAACAGGGTTTTCAGGCCTTTGCCCCAGCTACGCCAGTTGAACAGTTGGCCGTCCTTACGCAGCAGGTGCAGCTGGAACCAGCCAATCACGCCGAAGAAGATCACGGTGGAAATCGCCATCATGCCAACGCGCGTGAAGTAGCCGCCGTAGACCTTCTGATACACGTCGTAGCAGACCGCTTTGTGTTCGTTCTCTTCAATCGCGTGCCACATCCACAGTTGATAGAGCTTGGGGTCATTCATCTGGGTAGTCAGGTCTTCGCGTTGCAGCAGTTGTTCGGCCATGGTTGCGGTGAAGTGCTCCAGGGCACAGGTTGCGGCCAGGCGCTGCTTCTTGGTGGTGATCTTAGTCACCCACTCGAGCAGCACCTTGATGCGCAGTTCCAGCAGTTCCAGGTCGATATTGTGCTCGGCGGCGTAGTCGTTATAGGCTGCGTGCTCTTTCGAATGCATGGCTTCCTGGCCGATAAACGCGCTGATGTCCTTCTTCAGCTGCGGCTCGGTGACCTTCTCGCGCACGGCGCGCACGCTGTCGACAAAGAACTTCTCGCCATAGGGAAACAGTGACGACAGGTTGTTCATGAAGTGACTCATGAATGGGTCGCCGGCAAACCAGAACTTCTGGCTTTCATCGAAGGTGAAGTCCATGCGGCGCACGGGAAAGCTGGCGGTTGGGGTGCTGGTTTTGGCTGTCATAAGGGCGACTCCTCGGCATCTTGGTCGCGTTCGCGACCGCTCTTGTTTTGGGGCTTGGGACGACAGGCTGGGCTGTCTTGGGCCGTGATTAATCTTTAGCCGAGGGCGTTTTAGGCGCGAGGTCATTCCTGGCCAGGGCGGCTGGAATTGCGCCAACTTATGGATAGTTGTCGGACAGTTCGTCAGGCTCAGGCGCTTTAAGGGCGCGAGCTCGCAGGGAGAAGGGCGTGGTGGGAATACGATCTATGCCAGTACTGCATCGCGCCAGGCCGGCGCGATGCAGTACTGATACTTGCGGTTTTGCAGCCGTGGGCCTCAGCGTTGTTGGCGCAGCTCGGCAACTTCCGTGCGCAGGGCGCGCAGTTCATCGAGCAGCAATTGCTCGGTGGGCGAGGGCGGAGCGAGTTTGGCTTCCTGCTCATGGGTGGTCTGCATGGCATTGACCACCACGGCGATAAATAGGTTGAGCATCATAAAGGTGGCAATCAGGATAAACGGCAGGAAATACATCCACGCCAGCGGGAACTGCTCCATCACCGGGCGCACAATACCCATCGACCAGCTTTCCAGGGTCATCACCTGGAACAAGGTATAGAGGCTGGCACCGAGGCTGCCGAACCATTCGGGGAAGGCCGCGCCGAACAGTTGCGTGGCCATCACCGCCGCCACGTAAAACACTAGGCCGAGCAGCATGGCGATGCTGCTCATGCCCGGCAGCGAAGATAACAGTGCTTCGACCACCCGGCGCATGTTCGGGTTGATCGAAATCAGCCGCAGCACCCGCAACACGCGCAGCGCACGCAGCACGGCGAATGGACCGCTGGACGGCACCAAGGCTACGCCCACCACCAGGCAGTCAAATACCGCCCACGGATCGCGCAGCAAGCCCAGGCCGCGGGCGACAAAGCGCAGCGCCAGCTCCAGAATAAATACCGCGAGAATTAGCTGATCCAGCGTTAGCAGCAATTCGCCCCACTCGGCCATCAGGCCTGGGTAGGTCTGGATGCCGAGAATTGCGGCGTTGAGAATGATCAGGGCGGTGACCACGCGGGTGATGGCTGTGCTTTCCATCAGCGCGCCGAGGCGCAGACGCCAATGAGTGGATGGCGGGTTCATGGGTGTTTCGTTCATGGTCTGTGGGGTTCTTGTGTAAGCGGTGAGCGAATTAGTTCGCGAGGGGCAGCCTGGCCCGGACATGCAGCGCTGCCGTCAGGGCCGTGAAGCAGAGTTATTGATCGGTGAGGGCGAAGCAGGTCAGGGCAAAGGTGGGGATACCGCTGTCCTGCAGTTTTTGCGAACCGCCCAGTTCGGGCAGATCGATGATCGCGGCGGCTTCGATGATGCTCGCACCCATGCGCCGTACCAGTTGTGCGGCGGCCAGCAGGGTGCCGCCAGTGGCGATCAGGTCATCGAAAATCAGCACCTTGTCGCCTTCGCAGAGGCTGTCGGCATGGACTTCCAGTTTGGCTTCGCCGTACTCGGTCTGGTAGCTCTCGCTGAGCACGTCTGCGGGCAGCTTGCCTTGCTTGCGGAACAGGATCAGTGGTTTGTTCAGCTCATAGGCGATGATCGAACCGATCAGAAAGCCACGTGCATCCATGGCGCCGATATGGCTGAAATCAGCTTCGACGTAGCGCTGGATAAAGCTGTCGGCCACCATGCGCAGAGCACGTGGCGACTGAAACAGCGGGGTGATATCGCGAAAGATCACGCCTGGCTTGGGGAAGTCCACCACCGGGCGGATCAGGGTTTTGATAGTGAATTCGTCGAAGATCATCGGCTAGGTCCTCAGGGCGGGTCGATCAGCCCTCGAGGTTACCGCCGGCCAGGGCGCACAACTCGATGGGATCGAGGATATGCACTTCCTTGCCTTCGGCTTCGAGCAGCTTGTTCTGTTGGAAGCGGGTAAATACCCGCGATACGGTCTCCACCGCAAGGCCCAAATAGTTACCAATTTCGTTACGCGACATGGCCAGGCGGAACTGATTGGCCGAGAAGCCACGTGCACGGAAGCGTGCCGAGAGGTTGACCAAGAAGGTGGCGATGCGTTCATCGGCGGTTTTCTTCGAGAGCAGCAGCATCATCTGCTGATCGTCGCGGATCTCACGGCTCATGATGCGCATCAGCTGGCGGCGTAGTTGCGGCAGCTGCACCGACAGCTCATCGAGGCGCTCGAAGGGGATTTCGCACACTGAGGTGGTTTCCAGAGCCATGGCCGAAACCGGGTACGCGTCACTGTCCATGCCGGACAGACCGACTAGCTCGCTGGGCAGGTGGAAGCCGGTGATCTGTTCGTCGCCGCTGTCGCTCAGGCTGAAGGTTTTCAGTGCGCCGGAACGTACCGCGAACACCGAGTTGAAGGCATCGCCCTGGCGGAACAGGAATTCGCCCTTTTTGAGCGGGCGGCCGCGTTTGACGATTTCGTCGAGCGCGTCCATGTCTTCCAGGTTCAGGGACAGCGGCAGGCACAGACTCGCCAGGCTGCAATCCTTGCAATGGGCTTGGTGTGGGGTATGCAACTTGATGCTTTCGGACATCGCTGGTGATCCTGAGGGTAAACACACAATAGCCGTAAGGTTACAGCAGGGTGCAGGCTAGGGCCACTAGGGCGCAGTCTGATCGAATGTTCAAGTTTTATCCGGTGTGGCCGATAAACGAGGTTGCTTTCAATATCTGCAAGGAGCATTCGTATGCGTCTGGAATCGACTCAATTGAGCACCCGCATGAACCTTGCGCTGGAGCGTAAGAGCGCTGCGGCTGAAGGCGTTGCAGAGAGCAGCGAGGCGGATAAGCAGGCGTTTCGCGACAGTCTACGGGTAAGCCTGTCAGAGCAGGGAAAGGCGCGCTCTGCTGCGGCACAGAAGAACCGCGATATTGATGAGAGCAGCCTGCCGGATGTGGTCAAGGATCTGCTCAAGAGAATCCGCGAGCTCAAGGCGCAGATCGAGGCGAAGAGAAACGAGCTGAAAGAGGTCATGCAGGACCAGAGCCTCGATCCCGAGGCCAAACGCATAAAGATCGAGACGCTGCAGGGCGAGCTGGCTTCGCTGCAGGGCGCGTTGAGCAGCGCCAACGCGACGCTGATCAAGACCCTGCGCGAGCAGGACCTCAGTGATCAGCAGATGCAGGAAGTGGCCAGCCTGGTCATGAAATAAACCCCGGTTTTACGGTCCGCAGGCTGCTATATCACCCGGGAAAAACGCTGCTGGTTTAGCTCGCTAAGGTAGCGATCAAACAGCATGCACAGCGATCGCACCAGCAAGCGGCCCGCTGGCCGTACCTCGATGCCCTGGGCATTCAGCTCGATCAACCCATCACTGGCCATCTGCTGCAGCTGCGGCCAGACCTCGGCGAAGTAATTGCGAAAATCGATGGCGTAGGCCTGCTCGATATCTGCAAAGCGCAGCTGAAAATGACAGATCAGCTGTTGAATCACCGCCCGGCGCACGCGGTCGTCGGCATCGCAGTGCAGGCCGCGCAGGGTGGCCAGTTCGCTGTGGCCAAGGCTGTCCTGGTATTTGCTCAGGTCGCTGTTGTTCTGGCAGTAAAGTTCGCCAATCTGGCTGATCGATGAAACCCCCAGGCCAATCAGGTCGCAATGACCGTGGGTGGTGTAGCCCTGGAAGTTGCGTTGCAGGCTGCCATCTTCCTGGGCGCTGGCCAGTTCGTCGTCGGGCAGGGCGAAGTGATCCATGCCGATATAGCGGTAACCGGCGGCGCTTAGTTGCTCGATGCTGGCCTGCAGCATGGCCAGCTTGTCGCCAGGACTTGGCAGGTCACTGGTGTTGATCCGCCGCTGCGGCATAAAGCGCTCCGGCAGGTGCGCATAGTTGAACAGCGACAGGCGATCAGGTTGCAGGGCAATCACCTCGGCCACGGTACGGGCGAAGCGTTCTGGCGTTTGCAGCGGCAGGCCGTAGATCAGGTCGATGTTCACCGAGCGGAACTGCAGGGTGCGCGCGGCTTCGACGATGGCGCGGGTTTCCTCCAGGGTCTGCAAACGATTGACCGCGCGCTGTACAGCCGGGTCGAGGTCTTGCACGCCCAGGCTGACGCGGTTGAAACCCAGCTCACGGAGCAGGCCCATGGTCGACCAATCGGCTTCGCGCGGGTCGATCTCGATGCTGTAGTCGCCGCTATCGTCATCCAGCAGGTTGAAGTGCTGGCGCAGGTAGCTCATCAGGTGGCGCAGTTCATCGTGACTGAGAAAGGTCGGCGTGCCGCCGCCGAAGTGCAGCTGCTCGACTTTCTGCTGCGGGTCGAGGTGACGGCCGATGATCTCGATTTCACGTTCGAGTTTTTCCAGATAGGGCTGGGCGCGGCCGCGATCCTTAGTGATTACCTTGTTGCAGGCGCAGTAGTAGCAAATATGCGCGCAGAACGGGATGTGCAGATACAGCGACAGCGGTCGCAGCGCTTTGCGGCTGTCACGCAGGGCGTGCAGCAGGTCGAACTGGCTGATGCGCTCATGGAACTGCACAGCCGTCGGATAGGATGTATAGCGCGGGCCTGCTTGGTCGTAGCGGCGGATTAGCGAGCTGTCCCACTGGATGGCGTTGAGCATGCGGGTATTCCCGGTTTGGCTATCAATACCGGGCAGTCTATGAGCGGTGCGCCTGAGGTGTTTTGACTTGTATCAAGCGCCCGCTGATCGCTTAGTGGCCCATTAACCAGTGCTGGTGCGGTCCAGGCAGGGTCCACAGACCAAAAAGGATTACCAGAATGCCGCCGGCCATACGCATGCCCTGCTTGCGCAGCAGGGCGGTCAGGCGTTCGGCGGCCATGCCGGTGGCCAGCAGCACCGGCAGGGTGCCGAGACCAAAAGCAAACATCAGAGCAGCGCTGTCGACTGCATTACCTTGGCTGGCGGCCCACAGCAGGGTGCTGTAGACCAGGCCGCAGGGCAGCCAACCCCACAGGCTGCCGAGTATCAAAGCGCGCGGCAGGCTGGTGACCGGCATAAAGCGTCGGGTTAGCGGTTGGATATAGCGCCAGAGGCCTCGGCCGAGGGCTTCGATACGGGTCAGGCCACTCCACCAGCCGGCCAGATACAGCCCCATGGCGACCAGCAGCAACGCCGCAATCACCCGCAGGCCCATGACCAAAGGGCTATTGGCTAATGCCCAGCCCGCCAGGCCAAGCAGCAGGCCGGCCAGGCTGTAACTGAAGATGCGTCCCAGGTTGTAGGCAAGCAGTAGCTGAAAGCGTTGTGCGCGCTGCTCGGGTGGGATGGCCAGGGTCAGGGCGCCCATCAGGCCGCCGCACATGCCCAGGCAGTGGCCGCCACCGAGCAGGCCGAGGATCAGCGCTGAAACCAGCAGCGGCAGTAGCTCAAGCACCGGGCTTGTCCTGCTGCGAGTCTTTGTGCTGGTCTTGTTGCTGCTGGCTTACGGCTGCGGTGTGCTTGGGGTCTTCATCGTCGAACAGGATGCTATGGGCCGGGCCGTCGAGGTCATCGTACTGACCGCTGTCCACCGCCCAGAAGAACAGCCAGATGGCAAAGCCCACCAGGGCAATGGCGACCGGGATCAGGATATAGAGGGCGGGCATGGCTTAGTGGCTCCGGCGCAAGAGTTGCCGCAGATCGAGACTGGCAACTGGGAAGAGTCTGTCAGGGCTGCGGCCGGTCAGCGCGACGAAGGCAAACAGAGCATTAAGGAAAAGCATGATCAGGGTGTCCGGCAGACTGTCAGTAAACAGGCTGCTGAGTGTGGTCTGCTGACGGATCAGCGCGGTGGCAAAGTGGTAGGCCATAAACAGCTGCAGGCTTAACAGCATTACGGCTAATAAGCGCACCCACCAGGCAATATTGCCAGTCACGTTGTTTCGCATAAGACCTCGCCGAGCGTTTTAGTGGGCTGTTTGACAGCTTACTGCCGGGGCAGGCGAGTCAGGCGCAGTGCGTTGACCACCACCACCAGTGAGCTGACTGACATACCCAGCGCGGCCCAGATCGGAGTGATCCAGCCAATGGCGGCGAAGGGCAGTACCAGCCCATTGTACAGGCTGGCCCAGGCGAGGTTCTCGATGATGATGTGGCGGGTTCGTTGCGCCATGTGTAGAGCTTGCACCAGGCTGCTCAGACGGTTGGATAGGAGCACGGCATCAGCGCTGGTTTTGGCCAGGTCGGTGGCGCTGCCCATGGCTACGCTGATGTCGGCGGCGGCTAACACGGGCACATCGTTAACCCCGTCACCCAGCATCAATACCCGGCGGCCCTGGCTGTGCAGCTGCTTCAATACCTCAAGCTTGGCATCTGGCGTGAGACCACCACGGGCATCTGTGATACCCAACTGGCGTGCCACTTCGCCGACCATGGGTGAGCTGTCGCCGGACAGCAGCATGATTTGCCAACCTTTGCTCTTGGCCATGTTGATCAGTTGTGGGGCGTCTTCGCGCAGGCGGTCATTCAATACAAACCAGGCCAACGGCCCTTGCTCATCACCCAGCAGCAGCCATTGGCCATGCTCACTGGCAATCTCTGGCACGGGCTGAGCACTCAATGCACAGACGAAACTGGCTTCGCCAATACGCAGTACTCGGTTGCCAACCCGTCCTTGGAGCCCCAGGCCCGGATGGCTGTCGACCGCTTCGGCGGCTTCTGGTGCCTGGCCGAAGGCGCGGGCGATTGGATGTTCAGAGCGGTTTTCCAGCGCGGCGGCCAATGCCAGGCAGCTGTCGGCATCCAGCTCGCGTAGAGGATGAATGGCACCAAGGGTCAGGCGACCTTCGGTGAGTGTGCCGGTCTTGTCCAGCACCAGGGTGTCAATCTGATTGAGCCCTTCGAGTACATGGCCGCGGGTCAGCAGCATGCCCAGTTTGTGCAAAGAACCCGTGGCGGCGGTCAGTGCTGTTGGTGTGGCCAGGGCGAGCGCGCAAGGGCAGGTGGCGACCAGCAAGGAAAGCACGATCCAGAACGCGCGTGACGGGTCGAGTTGCCACCAAACCAGACCGACGATGGCGGCTACCACCAGAACGATCAGCAGGAACCACTGCGCAACATTGTCGGCCAATACCGCCAGGCGTGGTTTGTCGCTCTGCGCGCGCTCCAGCAGACGAACGATAGCCGATAAGCGCGTGGCATCACCAAGCGCCTGGACTTCAATCTGCAGCGGGCCTTCGACGTTAAGGGTACCCGCCGTGACGCTGTCGCCCGTGTTACGTGGTTGCGGCAAGTATTCACCTGTCAGCAACGATTCATCCACGCTCGACTGGCCCTGAACAATGCGGCCATCAGCGGGCAGCAGGGCGCCGGGGGGGGCCAGCACCTGATCGCCAATGTGCAGTTCACTCAGCAGAATGCGCTGGCTCTGGCCGTCTGCATCCAGGCGCAAACAAGAGGCTGGCAGCAGGTTGACCAGCTGCGCGGTGGCGGCAGCTGTGCGCTCACGGGCGCGGCGTTCCAAGTAGCGGCCGGCCAACAGAAACAGCGCGAACATGCCCACTGCGTCGAAATACAGTTCACCCTGGCCCGTCACCGTTGACCAGATACCGGCGATATATGCACCGCCAATCGCCAGGGATACCGACACATCCATGGTCAGGTGGCGGGTGCGTAAGTCACGCAGCGCCCCCCTGAAGAATTGCCCGCAGCAGTAGAAGACTATCGGCGTGGTGAGAAACAGGCTGACCCAGCGCAGGATCTTGTCCAGTTCGGGGCTGAGGTCGATGTTGAACTCCGGCCAGGTGGCCATGGTAGCCATCATCACCTGCATCCACAGCATGCCGGCCACGCCCAGTTCGCGCATGGCGCGGCGGTTCTCACGCTGCAGCTGTTCAGCGGCGGCATCGGCCTGCCAGGGGTGAGCGGCGTAGCCGATCTTGCGCAGCGTCTTGAGCAGGCTGCTGAGCGGCAGTTGACTGTCGGCCCAGCGCACCTGCAATCGGTGGTTGGATAAGTTGAGGCGCGCCTCGCTAACACCCGGCAGGCTGCGCAGGTGTTTCTCGATCAGCCAGCCACAAGCGGCGCAACTGATGCCTTCGATCAGCAGGCAGGTTTCGCTGAGTTCGCCGTCGTGCTCGACAAAGGGTTGTTGCACGTCGCGGCGGTCGTACAGCGCCAATTCATCCGGTAACGCCTGAGGCAGGCTTTGCGGATTGGCGGCGCTTTCGCTGCGGTGTTTGTAATAGTGCTCCAGACCGCCACTGACGATGGCGTCAGCCACTGCCTGACAGCCCGGACAACACATTTCACGGGTTGCGCCCAGTACCTGGGCCTGGAAGCGGCTGCCGGCGGGAACCGGCAGGCCACAGTGATAGCAGGGGGTTGGCGTGCTCATCAGTGCGCTTATTGAGCATCCCCGAGGAGGATGTTCTGCCCGCTTTTCACGTTTTCTTCTTCAAACAGGCGCCAGTCCTTGCCGCCTTCCTGGCCGACCAGCTCCACAAAACGACGGCCTTGCACGGCATCGATCATCTGGCCGCTGTAACTGCCATCGGCCTGCGGTTGCAGAATCACCCGGCGGTCACGTTCGGGTTGCGTCGGCGAGATCAGGTTAAGCACCAGTTGCTGTGGACGGCTGTTGCCGCTCAGTTGCAAGGTCGCAGTGCCGTTGTCATCGTTGAGCAGCAGGCTGGCATGCAGCTTCAGGCGAATAGCGTGATTTTCCCGCTCCAATGACTGGTTGATGCCTTTGCCGACATCGTAATAGTCATCGGAGATCAGCCCCGGCGGGTTCTTCGTGGCGATGGTAAGCAGGGTCAGCCCCTGTACCACTGAATAGGCCAACAGGCCAATCAGGAACCAGGGCCAGAATTGCTTGTACCAGGGCTTGATGATCTCAGCGTTCTTTTCAGCTATGGGCTCAGTCATGGTCTTCTCTAATCAGCGCACGCTCGGGCCGATAAAGCGGCTGGCGGCGTCGGTTTTGATGCTTGGGTCATCCGCCGAGTGCAGGCGGAAGGTGATTTCGTTGGTGCTCGAAGGCAGTTTTTCAGGGTCGATGGACAACTCGACCGGTAGCGACAGTACCTCGCCTGCGATCGCTTTGATTTCGCGCTTGCCTTCGTACACCAGGCCGTCGAGGCCGTCGGCTTCGATCAGGTACGTGACCTCGTGCTGGGCCTTGTTCATGATCTTCAGGGTGTAGACGTTCTCGATCCGGCCTTCTTCGTTCTCGCGGTAAAGCACGCGGTCCTTGAGTACATCCAGCTCCACCAGCGAACGGTCGGCGATAGCCCAGGCGAACACGCAGAGCATCGCCAGCAGGGCGATGGCGTAACCGATCAGGCGTGGCCGCATCAAGTTGGTCTTCTGGCCAGACAGGTTGTGCTCGGTGGTGTAACTGATCAGCCCTTTCGGGTAGTTCATTTTCTCCATGATGCTGTCGCAGGCATCGACGCACGCGGCGCAGCCGATGCATTCGATCTGCAGACCGTCACGGATGTCGATGCCAGTGGGGCAGACGTGTACGCACATTTTGCAGTCGATGCAGTCACCCAGGCCCTCGGCCTTGTAGTCCGCATCACGCTTGCGTGGGCCACGGTGTTCGCCGCGGCGTGGGTCATAGGACACGATTAGGGTGTCCTGGTCGAACATCACGCTTTGGAAGCGCGCGTAGGGGCACATGTAGATGCACACCTGCTCGCGCAGGTAGCCGGCGTTGCCGTAGGTCGCAAGGGTAAAGAAGCCTACCCAGAACAGTGCCCAGCCACCGGCTTGCAAAGTGAACAGCTCGGGGATCAGCTCGCGAATTGGCGTGAAGTAGCCGACGAAGGTGATGGCTGTGACCAGTGACACGCCAACCCAGATGCTGTGTTTAGCCAGCTTGCGCAGAAATTTCTGCGTGGTCATCGGCGCTTTGTCGAGCTTCATGCGTTGGTTGCGATCACCTTCAGTGACTTTCTCCGCCCACATGAATACCCAGGTGAAGACGCTCTGTGGGCAGGTGTAGCCGCACCACACGCGACCGGCGAATACGGTAATAAAAAACAGGCCGAAGGCGGCGATGATCAGCAGCGCGGAGAGCAGGACGAAATCCTGCGGCCAATACGTCGAGCCAAAGATATAAAACTTGCGCTCCGGCAGGTTCCACCAGACGGCCTGACGGCCGTTCCAGGTCAACCATACAGTGCCGAAGTACAACAGGAAGAGGGCAGCACCACCGAGCATACGCAAATTGCGGAAAATGCCGGTGAAGGAGCGGGTGTAGATTTTTTCGCGGTTGGCGTACAGGTCAACAACTTCGACCTTGGCCGGGGCAGGGGTGACGTCTTTAACTGGAATCTGTGCGCTCATCAGTTTGTACCACGGCGGTTGATTGGCTGCCCTGGTCGATACGTGCCGGCCGGGGTCATACGGGCTCTTGCGCTATGGTACGCCTGACGATTGCCCAGCAGGTGCGACCTGCGGTCGCGCCTGCCAGGCAGGAGAATTACTTCTCGATTTTTGCTTGCGACAGGCTGTACACGTAAGCCGCTAGCAGATGCACTTTATCGTTGCCCAAGAAATCAGCTTGGGCGGGCATCTTGCCGTTACGGCCGTAGCGCAGAGTTTGTTGCACCTGAGCAAAACTGGAACCGTAGAGCCAGATTTTGTCGGTCAGGTTAGGTGCGCCCATGGCCTGTTGGCCCTTACCTTCAGCGCCATGACAGACTGCACAATTGGTCGCGAAGATGTTTTGACCTGCGGCAAGGTCAACTTCGATACCTTCCGGGTTTTTCAAACCCGAGAGGGTGCGAATGTAGCCGGCAACGTTACGGATGCCTTCTTCGCCGATGCTGTCCTTCCACGCTGGCATCGCAGCCTGACGGCCGGCCATGATGGTGGTTTTGATGGTTTCCGGCTCGCCGCCATACAACCAGTCATTGTCAGTCAGGTTCGGGAAGCCATATGCGCCCTTGGCATCAGAGCCGTGGCAGACCGAGCAGTTGGAGGCAAACAGGCGGCCGCCCATTTTCAACGCTTGCTCGTCCTGAGCCACTTGCTCGATCGGCATGGCAGCATATTTGGCAAAGATCGGGCCGTACTGGCTTTCAGCCTTGGCCATTTCCTTTTCCCACTGATGCACACCGGTCCAGCCTGCATTGCGCTCGGCACCACCAGCAATTTCGATGTTCGTTGCGAAAGGCTTCTTCGCTTCGGTATCGAGGTAGTCATAGCCTGGCAGCAGACCTTTCCAGTTACCCAGGCCCGGGTAGAGCGCGAGGTAGCCGAGGGCGAAGATGATGGTGCCAACAAACAGCATGAACCACCACTTGGGCAGCGGGTTGTCGAACTCTTCGATACCGTCGAAGGAGTGGCCGACAGTTTCTTCGGTGGTTTCTTCGCGCTGGCCCTTGCGGGTGCCGAAGATCAGCCAAGTCAGGGCAAAGATGGTGCCCAGAGACAGAATGGTTACGTACCAACTCCAGAACGTGGTCATTGGTTATTGCTCCTGGAAGATTGCTCGTCACGCTCGTTGGGTTTGGGATCGTCGGCGAAGGGCAGGTTGGCGGCCTCGTCGAAGCTGGATTTACGCTTGCTGCTGTAGGCCCAGAGCACCACGCCAATAAAGGCGATGAACACCACTGCTGTGCCTATGCCACGAATAGTCCCGATGTCCATCGCGCGTTACCGTTTGTTCTTGATGGAAGTGCCGAGAACCTGCAGGTACGCCACCAGTGCGTCCATTTCGGTCTTGCCTTTTACCGCGTCCTTGGCCCCTGCGATGTCTTCATCGGTGTAGGGGATACCAAAGCCACGCATGACTTCCATCTTCTTGGCGGTGTCCTTGCCGTCGAGTTTGTGCTCGACCAGCCAAGGGTAGGCCGGCATCTTCGACTCAGGCACTACGTTGCGCGGGTTGTACAAGTGCGCACGCTGCCATTCATCGGAGTAACGACCGCCGACGCGAGCCAGGTCCGGGCCGGTACGCTTGGAACCCCACAGGAAGGGGTGATCCCAGACGCTTTCACCGGCTACCGAATAGTGGCCATAACGTTCGGTTTCGGCACGGAACGGACGAATCATCTGCGAGTGGCAGCCGACACAGCCGTTGGCGATGTACACATCGCGGCCTTCCAGTTGCAGCGCGGTGTAAGGCTTGAGGCCTTCCACCGGCTCGTTGGTAACGTCCTGGAAAAACAGCGGAACGATTTGAGTCAGGCCACCGATGCTGACGGCCAGAACCATCAGCAACGCCATCAGGCCAATATTCTTCTCAATGATTTCGTGTTTCATCAGTGCGCTACTCCGGCAGGAATCTGTGCAGCCGCTTCGTATTCAGAAGCCTTGGCGGCACGCACGGTGCGGTAGGTGTTGTACGCCATCAGCAGCATGCCGGCGACGAAGAACGCACCACCAATCATGCGCACCACATAACCTGGGTGGCTGGCTTCCAGCGCTTCAACGAAGGAGTAGGTGAGGGTGCCGTCTTCGTTGACTGCGCGCCACATCAGGCCCTGGGTGATGCCGTTGACCCACATCGAGGCGATGTACAGCACGGTGCCGATAGTGGCCAGCCAGAAGTGTGCGTTGATCAGGCCAACGCTGTGCATCTGCGGGCGACCAAAAACTTTAGGCAGCAGGTGGTACAGGGCACCGATAGAGATCATCGCAACCCAACCGAGCGCACCGGCATGTACGTGGCCGATGGTCCAGTCGGTGTAGTGCGACAGGGCGTTGACGGTCTTAATCGCCATCATCGGACCTTCGAAGGTCGACATGCCGTAGAACGCCAGGGAAACGACCAGGAAGCGCAGGATTGGGTCGGTGCGCAGCTTATGCCAAGCACCCGACAGGCTCATCATGCCGTTGATCATACCGCCCCAGCTTGGTGCCAGCAGGATGATCGACATGGCCATGCCCAGGGACTGTGCCCAATCCGGCAATGCGGTGTAGTGCAGGTGGTGCGGACCGGCCCAGATGTACAGGGTGATCAGCGCCCAGAAGTGCACGATAGAAAGGCGGTAAGAGTAGATCGGACGCTCGGCCTGCTTCGGCACAAAGTAGTACATCATCCCCAGGAAGCCGGTGGTCAGGAAGAAGCCCACGGCGTTGTGGCCGTACCACCACTGGATCATCGCATCAGTCGCACCGGCATAGGCCGAGTAAGACTTGAACAGGCTAACCGGTACGGCCGCGCTGTTGACGATATGCAGCATCGCGGTAACCAGGATAAAGGCCCCGAAGAACCAGTTGCCCACATAGATGTGCTTGGTCTGACGTTTGACGATAGTGCCGAAGAACACCACGGCATAAGCGATCCAGACGATGCCCAGGAGGATATCGATTGGCCACTCTAGCTCGGCGTATTCCTTGGTACCGGTGAAACCCATCGGCAGAGTGATCACTGCAGCGACGATCACGGCTTGCCAGCCCCAGAATACGAAGGCAGCAAGGCCATCAGAGATCAGGCGTGCCTGGCTGGTGCGTTGCACCACGTAGAACGAGGTGGCCATCAGCGCGCAACCACCGAAGGCGAAAATCACCGCGTTGGTGTGCAGCGGACGCAGACGGCCAAAGCTCGTCCATTCCATACCCAGGTTAAGTTCAGGCCACACCAGCTGTGCGGCGATGAAAACACCCAGGCTCATGCCAATGACTCCCCAAATCACCGTCATTACGGCGAACTGGCGAACCACCTTGTAGTTATAAGCAGTCGGACTGATTGCTGTGCTCATTATGGGTTCCACGGTTAATGGATTTTTTAGGGGCAAAAATCGGCGGCAAGTATGGAGAAAGCAGGTGCTCATTGCAACGACACATGCCGGCGCGATAGGGCTTACAGGGCTGTTGGTAAGCCTGCATGGTCGCTAATGCAGAGCATAACCGCGAGCAGTAAACGCCTAAACAGGCGTAGCGCAAAGATGGGAATCGCCTTGGAGTTATGACAGGTGGCGACTGTCGACAAGATTAGCTCAAGTCGAACGTCGCGAGTGCACTTGGTCGGAAGGGTGCGACCTTGGGTCGCATGATCCGGACGGTTGTCCGAACGCGGGAGGGAGGGGCTGGCGACTGTCAGTCGCCAGCCAGGTGGTGCGGTTTTAGCGATTACTGCTCAGTGACGGTCTGCTGTTGCCGGCTCAGGCTCAGTACATAAGCCGCCAGTAGATGCACTTTGTCGTTGCCCAGGTATTGCTCCTGCGCCGGCATCTGGCCGTTACGGCCATGGCGGATGGTCTGCTGCAGTTGCGCCAGGCTGCTGCCGTAGATCCAGCCAGCCGGCTTGGTCAGGTCGGGAGCGCCCAGCATGGCCATGCCGGTGCCTTGGGCGCCGTGGCAAGCCTGGCAGTTGGCGGCAAAAATGGCGGCACCTTTTTCCAGATCAAAGCGCTTGTCAGTGGGCAGCGGCAGGCCTGCCAGGTCCTTACGGACATAAGCTGCGACCTGTTGCACACCTTCTTCACCAATCACCGCCGTCCAGGCCGGCATCGCCCCAATACGGCCATTGAGGATGGTAGTTTTGATTACGCTGGGCTCGCCGCCCCAGCGCCAGTGGTTGTCGGTCAGGTTAGGGAAGCCCACTGCACCCTTGGCGTCAGAGCCGTGGCAAACCGAGCAATAGGTGGCAAACATACGTCCACCCATTTTTAGAGCTTGTTCGTCTTTAGCCACTTCTTCCAGGGGCATCGCCGCATATTTGGCGAATATCGGCCCATACAACTCATCAGCCTTATCGACTTCACGCTGCCATTGCTTGACCTGCGTCCAGCCGCCTTCGTATCCGGGCAGTACGCCTTTCCAGCTGCCCAGGCCGGGATACAGCACCAGATAGCCAATTGAGAAGATCAGCGTGCCGAGAAACAGCATGAACCACCACTTGGGCAGTGGATTGTCATATTCCTCAATACCATCGAAGGCATGGCCCATGGTTTGATCGGTGGGGCTTTTGTGAACTTCGCTTTTACGGGTGGCAAAAATCAACCAGAACAACGCGAGCAGAGTGCCCACGGTCAGCAGGGTGATGTACCAGCTCCAGAAAGTGCTCATGGGGTCTTGCTCCTTGGGGCAGCCAGTGTGGGTTCATCGGCAAAGGGCAGCAGGGCGGCTTGATCGAAAGCCGTGCGGCGTTTAGCGCTGTAAGCCCACAGGGTCACGCAAACAAACGACAGCAGAACCAGTGCAGTGCCGATGCCGCGCAGGGTGCCTATATCAATAAAGTCGAATGACATGACCTACCTCTTGTTCTTCACGGCAGTGCCGAGCACTTGCAGGTAGGCGACTAGGGCGTCCATTTCACTCTTGCCTTTGACAGCCTCGCTCGCGCCTGCGATGTCGTCGTCGCTGTAGGGCACGCCAACCAGGCGCAGTGCTTTCATTTTGGCCGGGGTGTCTTGGCCGCTCAGGGTGCCTTCTACCAGCCAGGGGTAGGACGGCATCTTCGATTCCGGCACCACGTTGCGCGGGTTGTAGAGGTGCGCACGGTGCCATTCATCCGAGTAGCGGCCGCCAACGCGGGCCAGATCTGGCCCGGTACGCTTGGATCCCCAAAGGAAGGGGTGGTCGTAGACGCTTTCGCCAGCGACCGAGTAGTGGCCGTAGCGCTCGGTTTCTGCGCGGAACGGGCGAATCATCTGCGAATGGCAGCCGACGCAGCCCTCGCGGATGTAGATGTCACGGCCTTCCAGCTGCAGCGCGGTGTAGGGCTTTAGGCCCGCCACCGGCTCATTGGTAACGTCCTGGAAGAACAGCGGGACGATCTGCGTTAGGCCGCCGATGCTCACCGCCAGCACCATCATCAGCGCCATCAGGCCGATGTTCTTCTCGAGTATTTCGTGTCTCATCAGTGGGCTCCCTCAAGCGAAAACTGCGCGGCGGCGTCCATCTCGGCGGCTTTGGTATGGCGCACGGTCTGCCAGACGTTCCAGGCCATCACCAGCATGCCGGCGAAGAAGATCGCACCGCCGATCACCCGCACCACAAAGCCGGGGTGGCTGGCTTCCAGCGCTTCGACGAAGGAGTAAGTGAGGGTGCCGTCTTCGTTGACTGCACGCCACATCAGGCCTTGGGCGATGCCGTTGACCCACATCGAGGCGATGTAGAGCACGGTGCCGATGGTGGCGAACCAGAAGTGCACGTTGATCAGGGCGATGCTGTGCATTTCGTCGCGGCCAAAGACTTTGGGCAGCATGTGATACAGCGAGCCGATGGACACCATGGCCACCCAGCCGAGGGCGCCAGCGTGAACGTGGCCGATGGTCCAGTCGGTGTAGTGGGACAGGGCGTTGACGGTCTTGATCGCCATCATCGGACCTTCGAAGGTCGACATGCCGTAGAACGCCAGGGAGACCACCAGGAAGCGCAGGATCGGGTCGGTGCGCAGCTTATGCCAGGCACCTGAGAGGGTCATCATGCCGTTGATCATGCCGCCCCAGCTGGGTGCCAGCAGAATCAGCGACATCACCATGCCTAGGCTTTGTGCCCAGTCTGGCAACGCGGTGTAGTGCAGGTGGTGCGGGCCGGCCCAGATATACACGGCAATCAGCGCCCAGAAGTGCACGATGGACAACCGGTAGGAATACACCGGGCGACCGGCCTGCTTGGGCACGAAGTAGTACATCATCCCCAGGAAGCCCGCGGTCAGGAAGAAGCCCACGGCGTTGTGGCCGTACCACCACTGGATCATTGCATCGGTGGCCCCGGCATAGGCCGAGTAGGACTTGGTCAGGGTGACCGGCACTTCCAGGTTATTGACCAGGTGCAGCAGCGCCACGGTGAGGATAAATCCGCCGAAGAACCAGTTACCCACATAAATGTGGCTGACGTTGCGTTTCATCACCGTGCCGAAGAACACGATGGCGTAGCTGACCCAGACAATGGTGATCAGAATGTCGATCGGCCATTCCAGTTCGGCGTATTCCTTGGAGCTGGTCCAGCCCATGGGCAAACTGATGGCCGCCAGAACGATCACCAATTGCCAGCCCCAGAAGGTGAAGGCGGCAAGCTTGGGTGCGAACAAGGTGGCCTGCGAGGTGCGTTGTACGGCGTAATAGCTGGTGGCGAATAGCGCGCAACCGCCAAAGGCGAAGATCACCGCGTTGGTATGCAGCGGGCGCAGGCGACCGAAGCTGGTCCACGGCAGGTTGAAGTTGAGTTCGGGCCAGGCCAGTTGCGCGGCGATAAATACGCCGAGCCCCATCCCGACAATGCCCCACACCACCGTCATGATGGCGAATTGGCGAACCACCCTGTAGTTGTAGGCGGAACTGGTTGCTGTGTTCATGTCTGGGCTTCCATCCACGGTTTATAGGCAGATCATCGAAAATCAGCGGCTGCGGGCTTGTACGATCTGCGTCGCAGTCCAACGGATTCTTTAAGCGAGGTAAGCATGAGCAAAGGGCAGGTTGCGGGTATTGACGGGGATCAATACGTGCAGGGGCAGGGTGAGGGCGCGTGGCTGTGGGATCGCCCGCTTGGTGAGACGCGCGCTACCTTGATTCTGGCCCATGGCGCCGGTGCGCCGATGGACAGCGAATTTATGCAAAACATGGCGCAAAGCCTTGGTGAGCGTGGGGTTGCCGTACTGCGCTTCGAGTTCGCCTACATGGCGGCGCGGCGTCTGGACGGCAAGAAACGCCCGCCCAACCCCCAGCTCAAACTGCTTGAGCAATGGCGTGAGGTCTATACCCAGGTTCGGCAGGTGCGCCAACAGGTCGCAGGGCCGTTGGCCATTGGCGGCAAGTCCATGGGCGGACGCATGGCCAGTCTGCTGGCCGATGAGTTAGGCGCTGATGCGCTGGTGTGCCTGGGCTATCCCTTTTATGCCGTCGGCAAGCCGGAAAAGCCACGAGTCGCGCACTTAGCCGAGTTGCATACGCCGACGTTGATCATTCAGGGCGAGCGCGACGCCTTGGGCGATAGGCAGGCGGTGGCAGGCTATGCGCTGTCTGAGGCGATCAAACTGCACTGGCTGACCGCTGGGGATCACGATCTCAAGCCGCTAAAAAGCTCGGGCTTCACTCATCAGCAGCACCTGCAGACGGCGGCCGATGCGATTGCGCAGTTCCTCTGCGCATAGGCGGCAGGGCTGGCGTTTAGTGAATGACTGTTATTCCTACTAAAATACTAGGACTTTGCCGGCGCGGGTGAGTGGCGTACACTGCGCCCATGTTTGCGAGGAGTTGCCATGAGCACCATTACTATTACCGACGCTGCCCACGATTATCTGGCTGATCTGCTGAGCAAGCAGAACACCCCGGGCATCGGCATCCGCGTATTTATTACCCAGCCAGGCACCCAGTACGCTGAAACCTGCATTGCCTACTGCAAGCCGGGCGAGCAGAAGGCCGAAGACACCGCTTTGGGTCTGGCCAGCTTCACCGCCTGGATCGACGCTGTAAGCGAGCCGTTTCTGGAAGACGCCGTGGTTGACTACGCCACCGACCGTATGGGCGGCCAGCTGACCATCAAGGCGCCGAACGCCAAAGTGCCGATGGTCAACGAAGACAGCCCGATCAACGAGCGCATCAGCTACTACCTGCAGACCGAGATCAACCCCGGTCTGGCCAGCCATGGTGGCGAAGTCAGCCTGATCGACGTGGTCGAAGATGGTATTGCCGTGCTGAAATTCGGTGGCGGCTGCCAGGGCTGCGGTCAGGTTGACCTGACGCTTAAGGAAGGCATTGAGAAAACCCTGCTTGAGCGTATTCCCGAGCTCAAAGGTGTGCGTGACGTGACCGACCACAGCATCAAGGAAAATGCCTACTACTAAGTAGATGGCTAAACAAAAATGCCCGCGCTCTGCGGGCATTTTTTATGCTGCTTACTTCGTGTGGGAGCGGCTTTAGCCGCGATGCAACAACTCAGTCATTACTTATGCACGGTTTTTGCGCCGATCCAGCAGCTCGGTTGCCCGTGCGCGCAATTGTCCGCAGCCGCCATCAATGTCCTGACCCGCCGAGTTGCGCACCTTGGTCAGCAAGCCACGGCTGTGCAGGTAACGCACGATCTGCACAATACGGTCACCATCAGGGCGCTGGAATTCATCCGCTTCCAGGCTGTTGTAGGGGATCAGGTTCATGATTGCGTACTTGCCTTTGAGCAGGCGCAGGATGCCGTCCATCTCCTCCTGGCTGTCGTTGATGCCCTTGAGCAGCGTCCACTGGTACTGGATTGGGTAATCGGTCTGCCGAGCGTAGGTTTCGCCCAGTTCCACCAGCTCTTCAGGATCAATACGCGGCGCGCGCGGCAGTAGCGTCTGGCGCAGCTCGGCATCGGTGGTATGCAGCGACAGCGCCAGCGCCGGCTTGACCTGCTGCTGCGGCAAACGCTCGAACACCCGTGGGTCGCCGACGGTAGAGAACACCAAGTTGCGCTGGCCGATACCGCCCTCGGTGCCGAGCAGGTTGATCGCTTCGAGCACGTTATCGAGGTTATGCGCCGGCTCGCCCATGCCCATAAACACCACTTTCTTTACCGCTCGAAAGCGCCGGGCCAGCGCCACTTGGGCGACGATCTCGGCAGTGCTCAGCTGGCGCAGCAGGCCGCTCTTGCCGGTCATGCAGAACACGCAGCCCACCGCGCAACCCACCTGGCTGGAGACGCACAGGCCATCGCGCGGCAGCAGCACGCTTTCCACCATCTGCTTGTCGGCCAACTCCACCAGCAAACGCGCCGAGCCGTCCGTCGCCGGGTGTTCAGAGCTGAGGCGCGCCAGTCCATCAAGTTCGCTGCTTATCTCGGGCAGGGCATTGCGTACCGCCAGCGGCAGGAAGTTCTCGGTCTTCTGGTTGCGCGTACCGGTATCCAGCGGCATGCCGCGCAGCCAGGCACGGGTAATCCGCCCGATGTGCATGGGCTTGGCACCGAGATCGGTGAGGCGTTGGTGAAAGTCGTGAATATGCATGGGGCGCGCATGCTACCACCGGCCAGGTTGCGGTGGTATGTGTGGCGGTGGGCAGGCGTCGGATGCGCAGACCACGCCGCTTAATCTTTGCTCAAGCAGCGCCGGGCACTCATACTAGCGTCCTGATTGGCCTGACCCAGCTGTGCGGAGCGGTAGATGAAATTTATACACCAGCGCGAACACCTCAATGAAGACGACGTTGTCGTGATCGAGTGCTCGCAAACCTGTAACATTCGCCTGATGAGCGATGCCAACTTCCGCAGCTTCAAGAATGGCGGCCGGCACACCTACCACGGCGGCGCGTTCGATACCTTCCCGGCCAAGATCACTGTACCGAGCAGTGGTTTCTGGAACATCACCATCGACACGGTCTCGCGCAAAGCCATCAGCGTCACACGCAAGCCGACGCTCAAGCATTCAATCAAAATCGTGCGCAAGTCGACCTCGCGGCTGAGCTGATCCTTGGTTTGAACCTGATCCGCAAAAAAGCCCGCTTAAACAGCGGGCTTTTTTGTGTCAGGGGTGAGTCAGGTGGGTTTGACCGTTGCGCTAGGCCGTACCACCAGCCAAAGCGCGATGGCAATCAGCACGCCGCCATACAGGTAGGCCCAGGACAGTGGCTCATCCAGCAACAAGGCGCCCCAGAGTACGCCGAATGGTGGGATCAGGAAGGTGGTGGTGCTGGCCTTGATCGGGCCGATATCGCTGAGCAGGCGGAAATACAGCACATAGGCGAAGGCGGTGCAGATAAAGCCCAGCCCAGCCAGGGACAGCCAGACCTCTAGCCCGCCCCAGCTGGCCGGCGGCTGCACAACCAGAGAGCCGGCGAACCAGGGCAGTAGAAACAGGCTGGCACCACAGAGGCTGGCAAAGGCGGTCAGACGGTTATCCAGGCCGCCTTGTTGGCCGATCCAGCGTCGCGTTAGAAAGCCGGCAAAACCGTAACAGGCGGTAGCCACCAGGCAGGCAGCGGCTCCCCAGAGCAGCGGTAAATCAAACTCCACCGGGCCGGTGCGGGTCAGCACCGCTACCCCGAACAGGCCGATGGCCACCCCGGCGGCTTTGCTCCAGGTCATGGCTTCAGCAAAGAACAGCATGCCGATTAGCACCCCCATCATGGGTGTGGTGGCATTCAGAATCGCGGAGTAGCCCGCGGGCAGTACCAGTGCAGCCATGCAATACATGGCTGAGGGCAAGCCAGCGTTGATTACCCCGAGGATCAGGCAGTGTTTGAGTTTGCCGCTGAAGTCCCACCGAACTCGCATCAGTAACAGAATGGCGAATAAGCCAAGCATGCCCAAGCTGGCGCGGAAAAATGCGGTTGGCATGCTGCCCAGTACGGGCGCGACGATGCGCATAAACAGAAAGCTGGCGCCCCAGATGGCAGCCAGCAACAGCAGACGGATCAGGTCGGCAAGACGCACAACGAACTCCACATATTAAGAAAGGCGAGCAGTGTTGCTGGGCGCGTACGCCAAGGCAATTCGAAATGCGCTTTCAAAGCCGTCGAATGGCAATATTTCGTGGCAGATAAATCTGTATTCAGGCATTGCCGGCTTTTACTTGGTGCGGCCACTGGATAAGCTCGGTGGATTATCCGCATTTGATCTGCAGGGGTTCGTATATGCCACAGCAATGGCCGGCCAGCGCGATTGCCGCACTTATCCTCGACGGCTTCGATGATTACCGTGAGCAGTTCAGGCAGATCACCAATGGCGCGCGGGTGCGATTCGAACAGGCGCAATGGCAGGAAATTCAACAGGCTTCAGCCGCACGTATTGCCCTTTATGAAGAGTGCGTCGGTGCGGTCAGCACGCGCCTGAGTCAGGAGTACGAAGCGCAGGTGCTGCTGGATGTGGCGCAGTGGCCGCTGGTGAAGTCGGCTTACATCGCCCAGATCGACCTGCGCTACGACGACGAGCTGGCGGAAACCTGGTTCAACTCGATCTTTTGCGGGCTGTTCAGCCATGACCAGATCAACGATGGCTGCATGTTTATCCACACTACGCGCCCAGCGTTGCGGGTGAATGAGCGGGCGCCGCAAACACGGCTGTACGAACCCAAGGGCAATGTTGAACAGGCGCTGCGGCAGATTTTCGAGGATTTCAGTTTCGAAGTCGGCTATGAAAACCTGGAGCGCGATCTGGCGCGGTTGCTCAAGCAACTGCATGCCAATTTGCCGGATTGGGTGTGCAAGGACCCGGACCTGCGCATTGAGCTGTTCGCCTCGCGCCTCTATCGCAACAAAGGCGCGTACCTGGTTGGGCGTATCTACACCCGCGATGAGCAATGGCCGTTGGTGATTCCACTGCTGCACCGCGAAGGGCAGGGCATTCAGATTGATGCGCTGATCACCGATGAAGCGGAGGTGTCGATCATTTTCTCCTTCACCCGTTCCTATTTCATGGTGAGGGTGGGCTATCCGGCGGAGTTTGTCGGCTTCCTTAAACGCATTCTGCCCGGCAAGCATATTGCCGAGCTGTACACCTCAATCGGCTTCTACAAGCACGGCAAGTCGGAGTTCTACCGCGCGCTGATCAATCACCTGGCCACCACCGATGACAAGTTCGTCATGGCCCCCGGGGTGCGCGGCATGGTGATGAGCGTGTTTACCTTGCCGGGTTTCAATACCGTATTCAAAATCATCAAGGACCGTTTTTCGCCGTCGAAAAACGTTGACCGTAATACGGTGATCGAGAAGTACCGGCTGGTAAAAACCGTCGACCGGGTAGGGCGTATGGCCGATACCCAGGAGTTCGCCGATTTCCGCTTTCCGCTGAGTAAGTTCGACCCCGAGTGCCTGGCCGAACTGCTGAAAGTCGCGCCGTCCACCGTCGAGGTGAAGGGCGATACGGTGCTGGTGCGTCACTGCTGGACCGAACGGCGTATGACCCCACTCAACCTGTATGTGGAAAGCGCCAGTGCAGCCCAAGTGCGCGAAGCGCTGGACGACTATGGCTTAGCCATCAAGCAGCTGGCAGCAGCCAATATCTTCCCTGGCGACATGCTGCTGAAAAACTTCGGCGTTACCCGTCATGGCCGCGTAGTGTTCTACGACTACGACGAGATCTGCTTCCTCACCGAGGCCAACTTCCGGCGCATTCCGCCACCGCGTTACCCCGAGGATGAAATGTCGTCCGAGCCCTGGTACTCCGTGGCGCCGCTGGATGTTTTCCCCGAGGAGTTTCCGCCGTTCCTGTTTGCCGATATGCAGCAGCGCAAGCTGTTCAACGAGCTGCATGGCGAGCTGTATGACGCC
Organism: Pseudomonas sp. WS 5011; assembly: GCF_012985775.1. Taxonomy (NCBI): domain Bacteria; kingdom Pseudomonadati; phylum Pseudomonadota; class Gammaproteobacteria; order Pseudomonadales; family Pseudomonadaceae; genus Pseudomonas; species Pseudomonas sp. WS 5011. The sequence continues at coordinate 49,537 of NZ_JAAQXA010000017.1, read as the reverse complement.
GATTATTGGAAGAGCCTGCAAGATGCCATTCGTGCCGGCAAGGTCATCGATGTATTCCCGTATCGGCGCAAGGATCAAGCCGACAGGGAGTATTGAGCAGCGTGCGTCTGTTGTGTTGTGCGATTGCCGCTGGTGTCTGGCTTCTGGCGGATAGTGCTGTTGTGAGGGCGGCTGAATCAGCCGAGGCTGCCGTCGAACTAGCGCCATTGCTGATCACTTCGCCACGTAGCACTGCGCGCTGGTTGAACACGCCGGCCGCCGTCACAGTTATTGATGTGGGCGTTGCGCCCGGTGAGCAGAACCTCGCGCTGGATGCTTTGCTGGCGCGCGTGCCCGGCGTGTTCAGCCTCAATCGTTACAACCTGGCTCAAGGCCTGCGCCCTGCGATTCGCGGGTTTGGCGCACGGGGCAATTTCGGCGTGCGCGGCATTCGCGTGCTGGTCGATGGTGTGCCCCTGACCATGCCCGATGGCCAAACTGAGCTCGACGGCCTTGATCTGGGCTTGGTTGAACGAATGGAGGTCCTACGTGGCCCGGCTTCGGTGCTGTACGGCAATGCCGCAGGCGGCGTGCTGGCAATTGAAACGCGCGAGCCACCCATAGTGCCCACGATGCAGTTGGACCTCAGTGCGGCTGGGCTGGGTTATCAGCGTACACGTGGTGAAATTGGTGGCAGCGCCGGCAACCTGAGTGGTTTGCTCGCCTTCAATAGCACGGTTTTAGAGGGCTATCGCGAGCACAGCCAGGCGCACACCAACAGCCTCACCGGCAAGCTGCGCTGGTATGCGCCAACGGGGCGTCTGCGCCTGAACTTCAATGCCATCGACAACCGTGCTGAAGATCCGGGCGGCCTGACTGCCACTGAAGTAAAAAGGGATCGTCGTCAGGCAGCGCCGAATAACCTGCGATTTGATGCCGATGAATACATTCGTCAACAGCGCTTGGGGCTGGTCTGGGATGGCTACGCTGCGGGGGCTGATGAGTACCAGCTGCGCAGTTACCTAGGGCACCGCGAGTTTGGCAATCAGCTGGGGTTTGCCACCAGCGGGCAGACGACCTTCAAACGCTATTTCAGCGGCGTTGGTGGGCAGTACAGCCATCACCGTGAGCTGATTGGCCTGCCTCATAAAATCACCACAGGCTTTGAGCTAGAGGCGCAACGTGATGATCGTCGGCGGTATGACAACCTGCTTGGTGAGCGTGGACAATTGCGCCAACAACAAGATGAATCAGCGCTGAGCCAGGGGCTGTTTATTGAAGATCAGATCGACCTGAGCGAGCTGTGGCAGGCCACGCTTGGGCTGCGTTATGACCAGGTACGTCTGGCGGTGGATGATTTTTATCTGGTCGATAATCGCAATGACTCAGGCTCGCGCAGCCTGGAAGATTGGAATTACAGCGCCGGACTGAGTTATCGCATCACCCCGCAACAATCGCTCTATGCGCGCCTGGCCAGCTCTTTTGAAACACCCACCATCAGTGAGTTGGGTAATCCACAAGGCGGTGGCTTCAACAGCGCCTTGCAGCCGGCTCAGGCGTTTAGTCGTGAGTTGGGTATCAAAGGCGAATGGCCTGCGCTGCGTTATGCCGTATCGCTGTACCGCATTGAGCTTGAAGATGAGTTGGTGGGCTTTAGTCTACCCGCCCAGCCTGGACGTAACTTTTATCGCAATGCCGGTGAGTCACGCCGTGATGGCCTTGAGTTGAGCCTGGATTGGCAACTGGCCGATCATTGGCGTTGGTCTGCGGCCTATGCGTTTAATCGTTATCGTTTTGAGGCGTATCAAACCACGGCGGGCGATTTTTCCGGCAAGCGTATCCCCGGTATTCCGCAGCAAACCCTCTTCAGCGAACTGGCTTATGAACATCAAGGCGCCTATGTGCGGCTTGGCGTGAGCGCTCAGTCGCGGGTATATGTTGACGATGCGAATAGCCGGTCTGCTCCCGGTAATGCCGTGTTCAATGTGCGCCTCGGTAAGCGTTATCAGATGAACGAGCAAAGCGTGGAACCGTACGTGGGAATCGATAACCTGCTAGGGCGTGAGTATTTCGATAACCTGCGCATCAACGACGCCAATGAACGTTACTTCGAGCCCGGTCCCGGGCGTACCTTTTATGCTGGCCTGCGAGTCCTGTTTTAACCTGTTACGACGGAGTTGAAGCAGTTTCAATCAGCCTGAACTAGGCTGGAATGAGGTGTCCAATCACCTATGTCGATGTCTTGGGTTGGAGGCTATTGTATGAACACCAAGTTGCAGAATGCCTTGCTTGATTTGTTGGTTGCCCTTGGCCTGTGTGAACGGCCAAAACTGCAGCCAATCCCCGTACGCAGTAATTCCCCCGACTCCAAGTCGGTACCTCCACGGCGTTAGGTCTTTGTGCCTGTATGCATGCGTCAGCGAAGGTCAGCTTTTGTCCTGGCGGCTGACATTTATTGCGCAAATTGTCCCAGATCATAATTGCCTGCTTTAAAACAAGCATTTGCTAGCGCGTTGTCAGCGCTGTGCTAGACCTACACCTGAAGTTGTGCAAATAGCTCAGACAGGGATAGCTCCAATGCGCCAGAACCTCCCAGTGACTCAACGGGAAAGAACGTTTCCCGCCAATGAACGGCTGATTTCCACCACCGACCTGAACAGCAATATCACCTATTGCAACGATGCCTTTGTCGAGATCAGCGGTTTTACTCGCGAAGAGCTGCTCGGTCAGCCGCACAATCTGGTGCGCCATCCCGATATGCCCCCCGGTGTGTTTGCTCACATGTGGGAAACCATTAAACAGGGCAAGCCCTGGATGGGCGTCGTCAAAAATCGTGCAAAAAATGGTGATTACTATTGGGTTAGCGCCTACGTCACGCCGATCTATGAAAATGGCCGGGTGGCTGGCTACGAATCGGTACGTTCTCTACCTGATGAAGCGCAGAAACGCCGAGCTGAAAAACTCTATGCCCGCTTGCGTGAGGGCAAGCCTCCTGTGCCAAAACTGGAGTACTGGACCTACGATATCATTCAGTCATGGCCGCTGATTCTGGCGTGCGTGCTGATTCTTGCTGCGCACGCTGTGCTGAGTGGCACTTGGCTTTTGGGCTTCATTTTTGCGGTGCTGTTCGGGCTCGGGTCCTATCAACTGCACGCTAAAAGTAGGTTGATCAGGGACACACTTGCCGAGCACCCCAAGGCATTTACCAGTGCTTTAGTCGCCCTGACCTATACCGACAGTCGGGGTGCACAGGCATTATTGGATATGGCGATGATCAGTGAGGACGCACGACTTCAGACCGCGCTGACACGTATTGAAGATGCCGGCAACAATGTCAAAAAGCATGCGGCGCGCTCGGCCGACCTGTCACGTTCCGGGGCGCTGATGCTTGATCAACAGCGTAGCGAAACCGATCAGTCCGCCACTGCAATCAACCAGATGGCAGCAACCATTCAGGAGGTGACGCACAACGTGCAGAGCACCTCGCATGCCGCTGAGGAAGCAGACCGGCTGGCTAAACAAGGCCTGCAACTTGCCAGTGGCAGCCTCGACTCTATGCAGCATATGGCTAAGGCCGTGGTCGATATTGGTCAGGCCGTCAATGACCTGGCCAACTCGACACAATCCATTGGCAGCGTTGCCGATGTGATTACCTCGATTGCTGAGCAAACCAACTTGCTGGCGCTCAACGCTGCCATCGAGGCGGCGCGAGCGGGTGAGCAGGGACGTGGCTTTGCGGTGGTGGCCGATGAGGTGCGTTCATTGGCATCACGTACGCGTGAGTCGACCGAGCAGATTCATCAGATTATTTCGTCGCTACGCGCAGGGGCTGAACGTGCGGTGGTAACCGCAGGCAAGGGCGAGGCGATTTCCAATCAGAGCGTTGAAAGTGTCGAGTCGGTCCGCACCGCGTTAAGCGGAATCAGTGAAGCCGTCAGCCGCATCACTGGCATGAGCCAGCAAATGGCATCTGCATCCGAAGAGCAAAGCCATGTGGCGGAAGACATCAGCCGACAGATCACGCAGATTGCGCAACTCTCTGACCGCAGTGCCGAGCAGGCGCATCAGGGCGCAGTTATTGGCCAGGAGCTGGAAGATATGGCCGATTATCTGCACAGCCTCGCGGAGCGCTTCAATCGCTGAGTGATGATTTGGCCGGATGCCTGTCGGCTCGCCTCTGAGCTGAGCCGATTTTCGATGTGTTATGGCAAACTGCGCGGCTGAGGAGAAACCGATGCCACGCCCGCAATGCCTACGTTGTGCCCGTCCGATTGAGCGCTGTTTATGTGCGCTGATTCCCTTTCTAAATAGCCGTACTCGGGTGCTGATCCTGCAGCATCCGAGTGAGGTCAAGCATGCGCTGAATACCGCACGTCTTGCGGCTCTTGGCCTGAGTAATGCTGAGTTGCTGGTAGGTGAGGTCTTCGAGTCGCTTGCTGCACTGCTGCAGCCGCCTGGCTATCGTGCGTGTTTGTTGTTCCCCGGCGAGCATGCGCAAGCGTTACGGGCGTTTGCTCAACAGCACAGTGAGCAGCCGCTGCTGCTGGTGGTGCCTGACGGCACATGGCGCAAAGCCCGTAAGCTGTTGCACCTCAATCCATTGTTGGCAACTTTGCCCAGAGTTGTATTACCGGAGGGATTGCAGTCACGTTATCGCTTGCGCAAAGCGCCGATGCCCGGTGCTTTATCAACCATCGAAGCGATTGTGACTGCCCTGAATATCGTTGAGGCTCCAGTCTGTTTCGATGGGCTGCTCACACCCTTTGAGGCATTGATTGAGGGGCAGATTGAGACGATGGGTGAACAGACTTTCCTGCGTAACCACGGCAAGCCGGATGCATCAGGCGTCAGATAAGGCATTTCAGCGCTCACGCATGGCTTCCGAACGTGCCTTCAATACTGGTTTGAGCAGGTAGTCGAGCACACTTTTTTCACCGGTGATGATGTCGACCGTGGCAACCATGCCAGGGATGATCAGCAATGGATGTTCATCGCTGCCTAGGTGGCTCTTATTGGTACGTACCTGGATCAGGTAGAAACTATTGCCTTCCTCATCGGTAATGGTGTCGGCGCTGATCAGTTCGAGGTTGGCCTTGAGTCCACCGTAGATGGTGTAGTCGTATGCGGTAAATTTGACCATGGCTTTCTGCCCAGGGTGCAGGAAGGCGACATCCTGCGGGCGTACCTTGGCTTCAATCAGCAGGCTGTCATCCAGCGGTACGATTTCCAGCATGTCACTGCCGGGTTGAACGACGCCGCCGATAGTGTTGACCTTGAGTTGTTTGATCACCCCGCGCACGGGTGATACCACGGTGGTGCGGCTGACGCGATCATCAATCGCAACGCTGGTAGCGGTGAGCTTCTGCAGTTCGGTGCGGATTTCGTTGAGCTCCTTGAAAGCATCTGAGCGAAAGCTCAGTTCCGATTCTTCAATCTTGCTTTTGATCTCATCCATCGCCGACTCGGCTCTTGGGATCGCCAGGTTGGTGGCATCCAATGAGCCGCGTATTTCCACCAGGCTGCGACGCAGGCGGAGGATTTCCACCTGGGAAATAGCGCCTGTTGCGACCAGGGGTTGCGACATATTCAGCTCCTGCTGCAGCAGGCCCATACTGGAGCGGTATTGCTGAGCCTTGGCGCGAAATTCGGCCAGTTCCTGGGTTTTTTGCCGCAGCTGTTCGCCGAGAGTGCGCTGTTCGCTTTGCAGGCGGTTCTGTCGAGATTGATAGAGCGCCAGCTCATCCTCAGCCAGTTGTGGGGCTTCGTGCAGAATATCCGCCGGCATGCTGATGGGGCGTCCTTCAGCTTCTGCGGTTAACCGCTCGACCCTTGCCACCAGAGCCAGGCGATCTGCTTCGGCTTCGCCTCGGTTGGAGAGAAAGCGCGTGTCATCTAAGCGCAGTAGCACAGCGCCTTTTTCGACAATCTGTCCTTCGCGTACAAAAATCTCGCTGACGATGCCGCCTTCCAGGTTCTGAATAACCTGGATTTTGCTGGATGGGATGGCTTTGCCTTCACCAGTAGTGACTTCCTCCAGCACGGCAAAGTTGGCCCAGATCAACGCCACGATCAGGCATGTGCTCACCACCCAGACGGTGATACGGGTGAACCAGGGCGAGTCTTCGAGAATGGCGCCGTCGACTTCCGGCATAAACTCGGTGTCCTGCTTGCGCTGGCGCATGCTGGCGAAGTAGTCGCGAATCGAGGTGCTTATTTGCATGACCGTTCCTATACCGCAGCAGGGCCAACTCGACCTTTGCGTAGCGCTTCAATCACTGCTTCTTTCGGGCCGTCTGCAACAATATGGCCGTTATCCAGCACCACCAGACGGTCTACCAGGCTGAGCATTGAGGCGCGGTGTGTGATCAGCAGCATGGTTTTACCCTGGGCCCAAGTTTGTAGGCGGTTGCGCAGGATTTCCTCGCTGGTGTTATCCATGGCGCTGGTGGGTTCATCCAGCAGCAGGATGGGTGGATCAAGTAGTAACGCGCGCGCTAGCAGCACGGCTTGACGCTGACCACCAGAAAGCAGCTGGCCTCGTTCACCCACGGGGCGGTCGAAGCCTTGCGGATGTTGCCGGGCCAGATCGACCACACCGGTCAGCTCAGCCACTTCCAGCATGCGTGCATCGCTGACATAGCGTGCGCCCAGTGTCAGGTTATCGCGCAGGCTGCCGGCCAGCAGTGGTAGGTCATGGGCGACGTAACCAATCTGGTGGCGTAAGTCAGCCACGTCGAGCTGACGCAGGTCGAGATTGTCCAGCAGGATTTGCCCTTTGCTAGGGCTGTAGAAAGCCATGACCAGGCGCGCCAATGTGCTCTTGCCAGAGCCGCTGCGGCCGATGATGCCGATACGTTCACCTGCTGTCAGACGCAGGCTAACGCCTGCAAGCGCTGGGGTACTTTGTCCCGGGTAGCTGAATGTAACGTCGCGTACATCCAGTGCTCCATGCAGTTGGGTGCGGTCTAGTGGTCGTTGTTTGGCCTGACGCTCCTGCGGCAGGGCCATCAGCGCATCGGTGCTGGTCATGGTCAGGCGCGCTTGCTGGTAGCGGGTGATCAGTCCAGCGATCTGCCCCAGCGGCGCCAAAATACGGCTGCCCAGCATGTAACAGGCGACCAGTGCACCCACACTGAGCTGGCCGGCGATGATGATGTATACCCCCGCGATGATGGTGGCCATGCCCGCGAATTGCTGCAGAAACAGTGTGCCGTTGGTGGCGATAGAGGCCAGTGAGCGAGCATGAATATCGAGACGGGTGAGGGCACCATGGGTTTTTTCCCACTGGTGCTGGCGTTCACTTTCTGCGCTGCAAGCCTTCAGGGTTTCCAGGCCGCCGAGGGTTTCGATTAGCAATGCTTGGCGTTGTGAGGCCAGTTGCAGACTTTTTTCCACCGTATCGCGCAGACGCGCCTGGATAATAAAGGCGAACAGCGCGGTGATCGGAAACGCCAGCAAGGGGATGACCACCAGCCAGCCGCCGATCAGCCAGATCACCGTAATCATCAGAAATGAGAAGGGCAGGTCGATCAGGCTGGTGAGGGTTACGGCCGTGAGAAATTCACGCAAACCCTGAAAATCATGAATGCTCTGGGCAAAGCCGCCTATGGTGGCCGGCCGAGCTGTCATCGACATGCCAGTGATGCGCTCGAACAACGTGGCTGACAGCACCACATCGGTTTTCTTGCCTGCGGTATCAAGCAAGTGCGAGCGCAGGATTTTCAGCAGCAACTCGAAGCCCATGCCAATAAACAAGCCGATGGCCAGAACCCAGAGCGTTGAGGTGGCCTGGTTGGGTACGACGCGGTCATAGGTCTGCATGACGAACAGCGGCACCATCAGGCCGAGCAAGTTGATCAGTAGGCTGGCGAGAATGGCATCTGTGTACAACCAACGCGACAGCTTCAGAGTGTCGCGAAACCAGGCTTCGATACGCGGTACGAGCGGTGAACGTACTTCTTCCAATTCATGCCGTGGTCGGGCAAAGAAGGCTTGGCCGCTGTACTCACTGGCCAGTTGTTCACGGCTGACCCACTGTTCACCGCCGTCGGCTTCACAGGGCAGTATTTGCGCTTGGTTCTTCGGGCCCCATTGACGCAACACCGCGCTACGGCCGTTTTTCAACAGCAGCAGAACGGGCAGGTTGAGGGTTGAGATGCTGGCCAGATCGCGTTGCAGCAAACGCCCTTGCAAACCCGCCCGCGCTGCAGCGCGGGGCAGTAACTCAGGAGTCAGACGCTGCTCTGGCAAAGGCAGGCCTGCACTCAAGCTGCCACGGCTGGCTGAGCAGCCGTGGAGTTTGCAAAGAATCAACAAGCCATCAAGCAGCGGGTCGTCGTGATTAAGACGCGGATCGCTGGATGACCCCGGCCGTTCCATGGTGGTCAAGGTTACTACTCCTTATGCCGGTTCTATTTCATTGCCGGCAGACGGGCCTCGCTCTTCACTTCAGTGAGGGCTACAGCTTCTGCCGGTACTACCACTTGCTGCTGACGCAACAAGTCACCCATCGCTGCGGTTACCCGGTACATCGAGAACTCTTCGCTAAAGCGCACTTCGCTGTAACGCCGATTAGCGGTAAAGAGCTCGTTTTCACTGTCCAATAGGTCGAGTAGGGTGCGTTGGCCAAGGCTGAATTGCTGTTGATAGGCTTCGCGAACTCGTGCGGTGTAGTCTGCGTAATCACGCGCTTTGGGGGTTTGCAGGCGGGCGTTTTCCATGGCGTTCCAGGCCAGGGAGAGGTTTTCGTTGAGTACGCGTAGGGCGTTGTTACGTATGTCCATCGACTCATTAATCTGGTGTGCAGTCGACTGTAGGCGTGCTTTGTCGCGCATGCCGTTGAACAGGTTGTAGTTCATCACCACAGCCGCACGCCAACCATTGTTATGACCCTCATCGCCCTGAGTGTTGTTGTCGGCATTGGTGGCCAACTCAAGGTCAACACGTGGGTAGAAGGTTGATTTGGCAACTTCGTATTGTTTTTCGGCTGCCTGGACGTCGGCCTGTGCGGACTTCAGGAACGGGTTGTTATCAATCACGGCTTGGCGGGCGCCATCCAAGGTCTCTGGCAATGAGCCCTTGAGTGAGGCGGGCGAGTCCAGCTCGTCCGGCATGCGGCCAACGGCACTGAAGAAATTGGCTTCGGCATCGGCAAGGTTTACCTGCTCGGTGTAAAGGTTGTTCTCTGCCAGGGCAAGACGTGCTTCAGATTGGTCCAGGTCCGCTGTGCTGCCTACACCTTGTTGGCTGCGCAGGCTGATTTGATCATTGATACGTTGGTGGGCTTGTAAGTTGTTACGTGCCAACTCGACCATTTCACGGCGCATCAGCAGATCCAAATAGACCTCAACGGTACGCAGAGCCAGGCTTTCAGATGTGCCCAGGAGCCGATAAGCCCGCGAGTTGACCACTGCTTTGGTGCGCTCGACTTCATTGGGCGTATTGAAACCATCAAAGATCATCTGTCGCAGGCGCAGCTCAGAGGTGCCGTAATTCAGAGTTTCAGTGTTGTGGTTGCCCAGTGCTCGTGTGCTGGGACTGTCGGTATTTTCGCGACCGTAGCCCATCAGCAGGTCTACGGTTGGCAGATAACCGCCTTTGGCAATTTTGACTTCTTCATCCGATGAAAGGCGGCTATTGGCCCCGGCATGCACCTCCGGATGGTTGTCCAGAGTGCTCTGGATCGCCTCCGATAAGGTGATGCCTTGTGCCTGGGTACAGACCGCTGCCAGCACGATACTGCTCCATAGAGGGTTGAGTGCGCGCATCTGGAAACTCTCCTTATAAGACTTGCTTAATTCCGTCGCCAAAAAAATGGCTTTTTTGTCTTGTTGATTACTCTCCGCCTGTAACATCACAGCTAAGAACACTTTTCAGTGTAGCTAAGAAAAAATTGTTACAAGCCATATAAGAAAAAAATCTTATGCAGACTGATAAAAGCAGCACATTGTTTTCATCCAGAAGCCGTGCATTTCGTGCTCTTAGGTGGCGTGCGCGGCTAAAACAGATGGTCAGATGCAAATAGGGGCGGGATCTTTCTGGTGTGGTGGGCGACGTGGGTCAGGGTGACAGTTTTTTGTCGTTTGTGTTTTTGAGTGTGACGTCGTTGTAATCAGCCAGTGCTTTCGTTCTCTCCTTGAAGGGTATTTCGACCTTTTTTGGCATACGTGTCGGCGGTGGTCGGCAGTTGTAGTGAGGATGGAATCATGGCTACTTTGATTGGTGTCGTCAGCCAAGTTATCGGCGAAGTCTATGCAGTAGCTGGCGACGGAACGCGTCGGCCACTAAGTGAAGGTGATCGGGTTTTTGCGGGGGAGCAAATCGTTACTGGGGCCGCTGGATCTATTGCGGTTGCCATGACCAATGGGCAGCAACTCACTCTAGGCCGCGACAGCAGCCTTAATCTCACCGAGCAAATGCTCGCAGGCAGTTCCAATCAGCCAGCTCCAACCGCAGAAACGCCTCCGGCCGCGCCGAGTGACGGCGATCTGACCGATGTTGAGCAATTGCAGGCCGCGATTGAAGCGGGCGTCGACCCAACCTTGGAAGGTGAAGCAACCGCAGCCGGCCCTGGTGGTGGTGCCGGTGGAGCAGGCGGCGTCGGGGGCGGTCACTCCTTTGTGCTGCTTGGTGAAACCGGCGGGGCACTTGATCCGGTGATTGGTTTCCCCACCGCGGGTTTCAACACCGGGCCGGAATTTCCCAATCCTGAGCCTGAGGTTGCTGACCCTGCGGCTGATGAACCGGATGGCTCACCGATTGTTGCAGGTGCAGTGACTGCTGTGGACGAAGATGGCGATCCTGCTTTGCTTGATAGAAATCCAGGCGGGCCAGATGATGCTGACTCACCAAGCCAGACTTCAGGGTCGCTGAATTACAGCTTTGGCCCCGATGGGCCCGGTAGCTTTGTCTGGAATGTTCCCAGTTTGCTTGCGATTCAGTCTCAGGGGCATGCGCTTTCGACCGAGATCAGTGAGGATGGTCAGACATTGACTGCTTTCTACCTGCTTGAGGGGGGAGAGGGGGAGGACGTACGGGTTGATGTATTTGAAGTCGTCAACGCCGGTGGCACTTACACCTTTACCTTGTTTGAGCCGCTAGATCACTCTATTCCAGGGACCGAAGATGAGCTGCTGCTAAACATTCCCTTCACGGTGGCCGACAGCGATGGCGACACGGCGAGTGCTTTTCTGAGTGTGACAGTGGATGACGATACACCGGTGCTTACCCTCTTCCAGGGCGAGGGCGGGGACAATTACTTCCGCGGCATCACCGGATATGTGCATGAAGATGCCCTGACCCAACCATCAGGCGACGAAGCGAACGCCCTCTTCATGCTGCCGCCGTTGCCGCTGGATGCACCTTATGAAGGTAACAATGAGGACGGCGATCCTATTGGCTCGGATGAGATCACAGACCAAACGGTGACGTTCAGTAGCCACACCACTCCGGGTGTCCCATCGTTGGCTGCGCTTGTCGATTTCGGCGCAGATCACATCGGCTCTTTTGGGCTGGTGGGCACGGCAGCAGCTAACAATGTTTTGGGACAACTAGGGCTGGAATCGGGTGGAGTGCCTCTGACTTATGAAGTGACTGCCTTTGATGGCTATACCGAGTTGGTAGCACTCGCAGGGGGGGCTCCGATCTTTACCCTTCAGATAGAAGCCGACGGCAATTTTACCTTTACCCTTCAAGGTCCTATCGACCATCCAGAACCAGATGGTGCCGATAGTGAGCTGTGGGCCTACGAGGACGAAGGTGAAGAGACATTCTTTGGTATCGATTTCACCCATGTACTCACGGCCACCGATTTTGATGGTGACCCGGTCGCGGAATTCCAGAGTGAGGAGTTCAATGGTCTGTTCGTGATCAACATCGAGGACGACGTGCCGGTGTTGGCGGATCGCGGCGAGCAGTCTCGTCCGGTGGGTGGTCAAGTCAACGAAGACCCACTGAGCAGCCCGCATAACGGTAATGACGATGTCAGTCAAACGCTGGTAGTGAGTACTGCCACGGGTGCTGGCAGCTTGTCCGGTCTAGTGGCGTTTGGTGCAGACGGCCCGGGTGACTTTGGCCTGGTTAACGCAGCTGCAGCGACGACCCTGCTGAATGCACAGGGCCTGACTTCGGGCGGCGAGGAGCTGGTTTACACGGTATCTCAGGTGTTCGACCTAGATGGCAATCTGGTGAGCTCGACGCTGACGGCTGTTGCGGCTGGCAGTGTTGGTGGCTACCCGGTGTTCACTCTGGTGGTAGAAGCGGACGGTGATTTCACCTTCACGTTGAACGGTCCGATCGATCATCCGGAACCCAATGGCAACGACGGCGAGAACTGGGTTGGGCTGGGTGGCAGCGCGGGCATCGATTTCACGGCACTGCTGACGGCCACCGATGGCGACGGCGATCCGGTGTCGGGTCTGGCAGAGGCCGAAGGCTTGTTTGTGATCAACATCGAGGATGATGTGCCGGTGTTGGCGGATCGCGGCGAGCAGTCTCGTCCGGTGGGTGGTCAAGTCAACGAAGACCCACTGAGCAGCCCGCATAACGGTAATGACGATGTCAGTCAAACGCTGGTAGTGAGTACTGCCACGGGTGCTGGCAGCTTGTCCGGTCTAGTGGCGTTTGGTGCAGACGGCCCGGGTGACTTTGGCCTGGTTAACGCAGCTGCAGCGACGACCCTGCTGAATGCACAGGGCCTGACTTCGGGCGGCGAGGAGCTGGTTTACACGGTATCTCAGGTGTTCGACCTAGATGGCAATCTGGTGAGCTCGACGCTGACGGCTGTTGCGGCTGGCAGTGTTGGTGGCTACCCGGTGTTCACTCTGGTGGTAGAAGCGGACGGTGATTTCACCTTCACGTTGAACGGTCCGATCGATCATCCGGAGCCCAATGGCAACGACGGCGAGAACTGGGTTGGGCTGGGTGGCAGCGCGGGCATCGATTTCACGGCACTGCTGACGGCCACCGATGGCGACGGCGATCCGGTGTCGGGTCTGGCAGAGGCCGAAGGCTTGTTTGTGATCAACATCGAGGATGATGTGCCGGTTCAGGTACAGGGTGGCACCATCACAGGTGAGACCAGCGTCGATGAAGACAGCCTTGTGCCCCATGGCATCGACGACGGTGTTGATGGTGTGGATGCCTCGGCCAGTGGCTCCCTTAGTGGCCTGATCAGCTTCGGTGCCGATGGCCCTGGTGAGTTCAGCCTGCTAGAAGATACCAGCGGACTACCTACTCTGACCTCTAATGGTCATCCCGTTGAGTACGATGTCGACGGCGACACTTTGAGCGCCTTTGTCGACGGCGTGGATGGTTACCCGGTCTTCACCTTCACACTCGACGACTTAGGCAACTACACCTTCATCTTGAAAGGGCAGCTGGATCATCCGGACGAGGATGGCAATGATGATACCGACATCCTACCGATTGACCTCTCCAGCATTGTTCAGGTGACAGATGGTGATAATGACCCTGTCGTGATGAACAACAGCGTAATCATCAATGTCGAGGATGATGTGCCTGTGGCCCGGAACAACGAGGCCACGACTACGGAAAGCAGCCTGCCACCGTTCAACCTGACGCTGATCATCGACTCCTCTGGCAGCATGAGTTCGGAGGTAATGGCCGACCTGGATGGGGATGGCTTCGATGAAAGTACTACCCGCCTGGATGTGGCCAAGGCGGCTCTGCTCAACCTGATCGATAGCTATGTCGCGTTGAACGTGCCACTGAACTTCAAAATCATCGATTTTGATGCCAATGCGACCAAGGTCTACGAAGGGACTGATGCCAGTGATGCCAAGGATGCGATTTCTTCCCTGGTAGCAGGCGGTACTACCGAATACGACGATGCCCTTGACCTGGCGCGCGACGAGCTGGAAGACGATTTGCTCGATCCCCAACTCGCTGGCTACGTCGACCGTGTCTACTTCCTCTCCGATGGCCAGCCGAATCCGGCATCGGATGATGCCCCGCCGGGATGGAAGACCTTTGTTGATACCAACAATATCGATGTGATTGCGGTCGGTATCCAGGTGCCGCCAGTTGGCACTGCTGCGACTGAGCTGGGCGAGGTGGCCAACACAGGCGACACCGTTTTGATCGTGCAGGATCCGAACGAGTTGTCCGCGGCCCTGAGCGGAACCGTCCCCGTACCTCCGCTACAAGGTAACGTGATCAGCGATGCTGGACCTGGCGGAGTGGGCGATGTCGATCAGTCGGGTGCAGACAATCCGCCGCGGGTAACCCAGGTCAGCTTCGCCAATGGGGCCGGCGGCACCACTACTGTACTGATACCGGCCGGTGGCTCCAGCGGGCCGATTGACACGCCGGCGGGCGGTACCCTGGTCATGTCCAGTAATGGGCACTGGACCTACGTCGCGCCGAACAACGTTACGGATGACACCCAAGAGGTCTTTACCTATACCATCGTTGATGCAGACGGTGATCCGGATACGGCAACCCTGACCATCACTGTCACGGATGGTGTACCGCTGGCGGTGAATGACAGCGCCAGCATGACCGAGAATACCGACACGGTGAGCGGTAGCGTGATCACCAACGATACCGTCGGTACAGATGAACCGGGCAGTGTGAGCTTCGTCAACACCACGGGCACCTACGGCAATCTGGTCTACAACCCGAACGGCGGTTGGACATATGACCTGAATAATGCAAGCCCTGTGGTACAGGCGTTGGGCGACGGCCAGCACCTGACTGAGGTATTCAACTACACCCTCAGTGACAGTGACGGCGACACCTCGCCGGCGACCCTGACCATCACCATCAATGGTGTCGATGACCTGGTCAGCATCATCGGTCTCAACGGCAATGACGAGACGGTGGATGAGGATGATCTACCGACAGGCACCGACTCCACGAAAGATCCATTGACCCAGACCGGCACCTTCACGGTGACCGCTCCTGATGGCCTGTGGAGTCTGAGTGTGGGCAGCATCAATGTTGTCACTAACGGTGCGGCCAATGTGCCGCAGTCCATTACGACGCCGCTCGGTCATACTTTGGCGATTACCGCCTTCGACCCGGTTACTGGTGTGGTTTCGTACAGCTATACCCTCACGGGTAATGAGCCCCACCCAAATGCCGGTGGCGAGAACAGCATCACTGAGAGCTTCGCGGTCACAGCCCAGGATATTGATCTGGACTCGGGCAATGCTTCGCTGGATGTTCGAATCGTCGACGATATCCCGTCGGTGACCACGGCCAACGAGAACTTCTCGGTGGACGAGGATGATCTGCCGGCCGGTACCGATAGCAGTAAAGAGCCGTTGGTTATCAACGGTACCATTGCCGACAACGTCAACTGGGGCGCTGATGGTTTCGGTGGGGTGATGAGTGTTACGGCCGCCAGTGGCAGCCCGACTACCACTAATACGGCCACCACCATCACTCTATCGACCTCGGATTGGCAACTGGTGGTAACCAAGGCCACGGGTGCGTATGTTTTCACATTGCTGGATGAAATGGCCCATGCCAATGCCAGTGGTGAGAACAGCCTGACGCTGCCGACCTTTACCGTGAACGCGGTGGATGGCGATGGCGACCCGGCCAGTGTCACCCTCAACGCTAGCGTGGTGGACGATATCCCGTCGGTGATCACGGCCAACGAGAACTTCTCGGTGGACGAGGATGATCTGCCGGCCGGTACCGATAGCAGTAAAGAGCCGTTGGTTATCAACGGTACCATTGCCGACAACGTCAACTGGGGCGCTGATGGTTTCGGTGGGGTGATGAGTGTTACGGCCGCCAGTGGCAGCCCGACTACCACTAATACGGCCACCACCATCACTCTATCGACCTCGGATTGGCAACTGGTGGTAACCAAGGCCACGGGTGCGTATGTTTTCACATTGCTGGATGAAATGGCCCATGCCAATGCCAGTGGTGAGAACAGCCTGACGCTGCCGACCTTTACCGTGAACGCGGTGGATGGCGATGGCGACCCAGCCAGTGTCACCCTCAACGCTAGCGTGGTGGACGATATCCCGTCGGTGACCACGGCCAACGAGAACTTCTCGGTGGACGAGGATGATCTGCCGGCCGGTACCGATAGCAGTAAAGAGCCGTTGGTTATCAACGGTACCATTGCCGACAACGTCAACTGGGGCGCTGATGGTTTCGGTGGGGTGACGAGTGTTACGGCCGCCAGTGGCAGCCCGACTACCACTAATACGGCCACCACCATCACTCTATCGACCTCGGATTGGCAACTGGTGGTAACCAAGGCCACGGGTGCGTATGTTTTCACATTGCTGGATGAAATGGCCCATGCCAATGCCAGTGGTGAGAACAGCCTGACGCTGCCGACCTTTACCGTGAACGCGGTGGATGGCGATGGCGACCCGGCCAGTGTCACCCTCAACGCTAGCGTCGTGGATGATGTTCCACAGGCGTTTGCCATCAGTAAAACCGGCCAGGCTGCGGTGGGCACTAATACCAACCTACTGATTGTGCTCGATAACTCGGGCAGCATGAACGATGGATCCGGTGTCGGGGGGATGGATCGTTTGGAAGTGGCCAAAAACTCCTTGCTTGAGCTGCTAGAACAGTACGACGCTCTGGGCAATGTAAGGGTCAGCTTGGTGTCGTTCGATACCACGGCTAACACTGAGGCTATCTGGGTTAACGTTGCGGATGCCAAAGCAGCCATTCTTGCGCTGCAGCCGGAGAGTCTCACTAACTATGACGATGCCCTGATTAAAGCCATCAATGCCTACGGGCAGACTGGCTCCAATGGTGGCAAGTTGACCGGTTCGGATGTACAGAACGTTGCCTACTTCCTGTCCGATGGCTATCCGAACGAGCCCAGTGGTGATGCGGGTATCTCCAGCAGCAACGGAACCGCCACGGATTGGCCAACGGCTTACAACGACACCAGTGGCAATAACAATAATGCCTCTGAGGAGCAAACCTGGATCAACTTCCTCAATGCTAATGACATCCGGGCTTATTCTCTGGGCATGGGTACGGGGGTGGGCGCCTCTGCCCTGGATCGGATTGCCTACGATGGCGTTACCAGCACCAATACTAATGCCATTGAGGTTACCAACCTCAATGACCTGACTGCTACTTTGGTGGCCACCGCGCAAGCAACCCCGCTTCTGGGTAATCTGAAAGACAACGGAGGTAGCTATGGTGCCGATGGTGGTTTTGTTCGCTCTCTAACAGTCGGTAGCACGACCTACACCTACAGCGGTGCGGGCACCATGACCAGCTCGATTCCAGGTGCCACTTTCAATACGACTACGCATGTCCTGACCATCGTCCTGGCGGCTGGCTCGCTGGCCGTGAACATGGACAGCGGTGCCTTCACTTACACACCACCGAGCAATATCGGGGTTGGAGGGGTGAATCAGTCGGTCGGATTTGTGCTGCAGGACTTCGATGGTGACCAGGCTGGCAACACTCTGTCGATCCATATCGAT
Organism: Pseudomonas sp. WS 5011; assembly: GCF_012985775.1. Taxonomy (NCBI): domain Bacteria; kingdom Pseudomonadati; phylum Pseudomonadota; class Gammaproteobacteria; order Pseudomonadales; family Pseudomonadaceae; genus Pseudomonas; species Pseudomonas sp. WS 5011. Next base: position 32,114 of record NZ_JAAQXA010000017.1, on the reverse strand, counting down.
CCGGCGCAGAGCGTATCTGTTGTGCGGGACGACCTGGTATTGACTAACCAGTCTTCCGTCGTGATTCCTGACTGGGCCCTGCTGAACAACGACACCGGTCCCAACAGCCTGACTCAGGCCATCACTGGCGTCACTGCGGGTATCGGCTTGGCGAGCAGCCATTCGGGTAGCAATACGAGTGTCACTGACGATGCAACCGCTGGAGGTTCATTCGTATACACCAATTCGGTTTCCGCTTCGGATACCGGAGTGGTGGAGGTGGTGCGCACAAGCGGCAGCACGATCAACGGCACCTTCCGCAACGAAATACTGGTGGGCGGTTCAGAAGGCGACACGCTCAATGGCAATGACGGCGACGATATCCTCATTGGCAAAGGAGGCAATGACAATCTCAATGGCGGCAATGGTAACGACACTTACTACTTTGGTTTGGCCGACGGTACCGACACCATCGTCGATGGAGCTGGCACCGATAGCATTGCCATCAGAGCCGATGGCGCAGCTTTGATCGGACTGAGCTTTAGGGACTCGGACACGGGTGGCGACGGTAATCTGCTGATTGGCTTCAATGGTCAGCAAGTCACTGTGGATGACCACTTCGATGACAGTCCGGTGGAAAGCCTCAGCTTCCTGGGCGGGGCAACCGTTGGGTCGTACTCACTATCCGGGCTCTACAACCTGGTCACCGATGGCAGCGGTGACCGCTCGGGAGGCTCCGGTAATGACATCCTGGCCGGCGAGAATACCGATGGAGAAACGTTGTCCGGTGGTGCAGGGAATGACCTGCTTTTTGGCAACGGCGGCAATGATTTGCTGTATGGGGGTGATGGCGATGACCTGTTGTCCGGTGGGCTTGGTAATGAATCCTTGAGCGGTGGTAGCAGCAGCAACAGCACCGGCAAGGACACCTTTATCTGGCAGTCCGGAGATGCGGGTGGTACGGATACCATCCTCAACTTCACCCCCAACTTCGCTGGCAATGCCAATGGCGATCGCCTGGATCTGTCGCAACTGTTGACGGGGGAAAATACCACGGGCGGTATCGGCAATCTGCTGAGCTTCCTCGATATCAGCACGGCCAACGTCTCTGGCGTTGCAGGGTTGCTGGATACGGTGATCAGGGTCAGTGAGACATCAACTGCTAATCCCGCCACATCAACCGAGCAGACCATTGTGCTGCAGGACGTCAATCTCTATACCAGCTACGGTATCGCAGCCGGCAATGAGAGCAGCCTGATTCTCAGCATGCTTGGCGATGGCACCCTGAAGGTCGATGCGGCGTAGCCGCTAGATCCGATGAACTGGAGCCCGCCCCTTGGGGCGGGCTTTTTATTATCTGGATTACGTCATTCCGTTTGCCCCGCCTCAATTGGCGGTCAGTTGTGGCGGATTTAACTGAATCGCCCTAGTTTCTAGGCACTTCTATGCCTCATATGGAGTAAGCCCGCTGCGTTATCAGATGGCGGGCTTTTTTATGCCTGCTTTTTGTGCCTACGGCATTGAGTAGAAGTCGAAAGGGTTTAGCGCTGTTTTTGCAATTGTTGCAGATGCCCCACCACATCCGGCGCACCCGCCAAGCGCAGGCCTTCGCCCAGTGCCATGGCTTCGCTGGAGTGTTTGGGTAGCAGGAGAAATTCCGGTGAGCCTGGCGCGCCTAGCAGGGATAGGCGTGCATAGGGCAGGCCGTTATCCAGCAGCAGCGCCATAAACGCAGGGTCGCTCCAGGCTGCATTGGGCATGCCCAGTACGTGGTAGTGCTGCTGCAGGTTGCTGAGGCCTTGCTCGCTCAAGCGGTAATGGCTGAGTTCGGCCGGCAGGTTGACCTCCAACTCACGCCTACGTGCATAAGCGATGGCGCAGGCGAAGGCTTCGCTGTGATGCTCACCAGCCCAGAACACCCGTTCTCCGCGCCAGCTGGCTTGGCGCAGGATGATGCGTTCGCCAGCGAGAAAGCGCGGTAGCGCCTGGCTGATGGCTTTGACGAAGTCTTTGTAACTGATGATGCGCACCTGACGGCAGGACTCGCTGGCGGCGAAAGCCTCGAAGCTGGCGTGGTTGGCTTGCTGAGGGTTGCAGGTCGATAGGCCATCGATCATGCGCAGGTCGAACGATGACAGCTGCTGCTCTTGCGCTTCGATCACCCGCACCAGCATGGCGTGGGCTTGCGCCTTGTCTTCCTGAACTGGGCCTGAGAGTGCGCTGCGGGGCAGGTCTATCAGGCGGTGTAGCTGAGGACCATCTTGCCAGCAGATACTGTTACGCAGTTGCGGCAGGGGGCTGAAGGGCAGGCGAAGTTGGCTGGCGCGCTCGAGTATCTGGCGTTGCCCACGGCCGATAAGGCCTAGCCGTTGCGCTAAGGCACCGAGGCGTGAGCTGAGGGTGGAAGGCTGCTCAGACAGACTCATGGCCAGGTACGAACTCCAAAATCACCATTGCCAGTTTGGCAGAGCCCATGCGGGCCTGCACAGGCTTTATCGGCCGTAGCGACAGGTTTTTTATGGCCTGCCATCCCTGGCGGCCACCCTTCGGGCCGTCGCTGCGCGACGTTAAAAATGGCTCCCAGCCATTTTTTACCGGGCATGCGCGCGGCGTATGGCAAGATTGGTGCAGTCAGTTGCAAAGGTGCCTCCATGCCCAGTCTGGTATTTGATATTGCGTTATCGGCCGAGCGCTTACGTGTGGTCTATCAAGGGCGTGCCAACCGGATATTAGTGCAAAGTCGCGATGGACGGAGTGTCAGTGTGCCGGCTCACCATTTTCGGCCATTTCTGACCCATGACGGTGTCTATGGTTCCTTCGAGCTCGAGTTCAGCGCGGCCGGTGAGTTGCTTAGCCTGCGTCGCTTGGGCTGATACCGCCGTGCGCCTCGCCTATCAGGTGCGCAGCCGGCTATAATCGCGGCCTTTGTAACTTTATCGAGCTAAGCCTGCCCATGTATACCCTGGCCCGCGAGCTGCTGTTCAAACTTTCCCCCGAAGCCTCCCATGAACTGTCCATCGACTTGATCGGTGCCGGCGGTCGTCTGGGGCTTAACGGTTTACTGACCAAGAGCCCGGCCGCGCTACCGGTCAAGGTAATGGGGCTGGAATTCCCCAACCCGGTCGGTTTGGCTGCCGGCTTGGACAAGAACGGCGACGCCATCGATGGTTTCGCTCAGCTGGGCTTCGGTTTTGTTGAGATCGGGACCGTGACGCCACGGCCGCAGCCGGGTAACCCCAAGCCACGGTTGTTCCGTCTGCCTGAGGCCGAGGCGATCATCAATCGCATGGGCTTCAACAATCACGGTGTCGATCATCTGCTGGCCCGTGTGCAGGCAGCGAAATACAAGGGCGTGCTGGGCATCAATATCGGCAAGAATTTCGATACGCCGGTCGAGAACGCCGTGGATGACTACCTGCTGTGCCTGGACAAGGTCTATCAGCACGCCAGCTACGTCACCGTTAACGTCAGTTCGCCAAACACCCCAGGCTTGCGCAGCCTGCAGTTTGGCGACTCGCTCAAGCAATTGCTCGAAGCCCTGCGTAAGCGTCAGGAAGATCTGGTTGCACAGTACGGTAAGCGTGTGCCGCTGGCGATCAAGATCGCCCCGGACATGAGTGATGAAGAAACCATCGAAGTTGCCAATGCGCTGGTTGAAGCCGGCATGGATGCGGTGATCGCCACCAACACCACGCTGGGCCGTGAAGGTGTGCACGGTCTGGAGTGTGCTGACGAGGCAGGTGGATTGTCTGGCGCGCCGGTACGTGAGAAGAGCACGCACATTGTTAAGGTGTTGGCCAGTGAGTTGAAAGGTCGTTTACCGATCATCGCCGTGGGCGGGATTACCGAAGGCAAGCATGCGGCTGAGAAGATCGCCGCCGGTGCTAGCCTGGTGCAGATTTACTCCGGCTTTATCTACAAGGGCCCAGCATTGATTCGCGAAGCGGTCGATGCGATTGCTGCGCTACCGAGCAAGTCGTAAACAATAAAAATGGCCGAGAGGCATTTTAAACGTCGCGTAGCGATGGCCAGAAGGGTTGCCGCTCATGGAGGGCAGGCAATAAAAAGGGCTCCCTAAAGGAGCCCCTGGGCTCGCGCCCGCCGCTCGGATGGAGCGCGCATGGTGAGTCGGTAGGTTCCTGAATCAGCCGACAGCGTGAAGTTCGTTGAGTCGATGGATGCCGGCGGTGCCGGTCATGCCGTCCCAATTGTCACCGCGGCCTTCGCGCCAGCCGTTTAACCAGGCTTGGCGGACAGAGGGGAGGGTGAATGGACAGAGTTCGCGGGATTTACCACTGATGCCGTATTGATAGCCGCGCAAAAAAGCTCTTTCTAACGGATCACGCTTAAGTCTTCTCATAGGGTGTAGCCCTCAATGTTGACTGTTATGTCCCTTAGACCTTGAAGCAAGGTCAGGCAGAAACGTTCTGCCTACGGAGTCCGCTGCCGGCGTCGCGAGCCTCCTTGCCAGCACCATTGCAGTGCTGGCCTGGATAGATTTCTAACCAATGCGCGGGTGCCTGTGAATGACCGTTTCGTCATAAGGCCGTAACGTTTTTGAGGGTCGTGCCATAAGGCATTGCGTTGGATGCCCTGTTTTTTCGCTGTAACGCCTATGCTGTGGGCGTATGCGTCAGGTGTGCTGGTGTTGTGCTATCGCGAATGAATTGCGATTGAGACTGTTGTTTATTCCGACGAAGGGTCGCGCTTAGACGCTTCGTCACTTATTTTGGCCGTGCCGATTTGTCGGTGCGCCGTTGATTGCCTTAGGCACTGGAAACTCCCATGTCGGATCGTTACGAACTCTTCCTCACCTGCCCCAAAGGCCTCGAAGGCTTGCTGCTTGAAGAAGCCAGCAGCCTCGGCCTTGAAGAGGCACGTGAGCACACCTCGGCCATTCGTGGCATGGCTGACATGGAAACCGCCTACCGTCTGTGCCTCTGGTCGCGTTTGGCCAACCGTGTGCTGCTGGTGCTCAAGCGCTACAGCGTGCAGGACGCCCAGAGTCTTTACGAAGGCGTGCTGGAGGTTGATTGGTTTGAGCACCTGGAATCCACCGGCAGCTTGGCTGTGGAGTTCAGCGGTAACGGCTCAGGTATCGACAACACCCATTTCGGTGCGTTGAAGGTTAAGGATGCCATCGTCGACAAGCTGCGACTGAAAGACGGTACGCGGCCTTCGGTGGACAAGATCAACCCCGACCTACGGGTGCACCTGCGTCTGGATCGCGGTGAGGCGATTCTGTCTCTCGATCTCTCTGGCCATAGCCTGCACCAGCGCGGATACCGCCTGCAGCAGGGCGCTGCACCGCTGAAGGAAAACCTCGCCGCTGCCGTATTGATCCGCGCCGGTTGGCCGCGTATCGCGGCAGAAGGCGGCGCACTGGCTGACCCGATGTGCGGTGTGGGCACCTTCTTGGTTGAGGCCGCGATGATCGCCGCCGATATCGCGCCGAATATGACCCGTGAGCAATGGGGCTTCAGCAAGTGGTTGGGCCACGTGCCAGCCTTGTGGAAGAAAGTGCATGCCGAGGCCGAAGAGCGCGCAGCAGCGGGCATGGCCAAACCACCGCTGTGGATTCGCGGTTATGAAGCCGACCCACGGCTGATTCAGCCGGCGCGCAATAACATTGAACGTGCAGGCATGAGCGATTGGATCAAGGTCTATCAGGGCGAAGTGGCGACCTTCGAGCCGCGCCCGGATCAGAGCCAGAAAGGCTTGGTTATCTGTAACCCACCCTACGGCGAGCGCCTGGGTGATGAAGCCAGCTTGCTGTATCTCTACCAGAACCTCGGCGAGCGCCTGCGTCAGGCCTGCATGGGCTGGGAAGCAGCGGTGTTTACCGGCGCGCCGGACCTGGGCAAGCGCATGGGTATTCGCAGCCACAAGCAATACGCCTTCTGGAACGGCGCGTTGCCGTGCAAATTGCTGCTGATCAAGGTGCAGCCCGAGCAGTTCGTCACCGGTGAGCGCCGTACGCCTGAGCAGCGTGAACGCGAGCGTGAACAGGCTGAGGCCGATAAGGCGCCGCTTGAACCGGTGGAGCGCCAGTACAACAAGAACGGCAACCCTATCAAACCGGCGGCTGCACCTGCTCCGGTGGTCGAACAGGCGCGCCTGAGCGAAGGCGGCCAGATGTTTGCCAACCGCCTGCAGAAGAATCTCAAGCAGCTGGGCAAATGGGCGCGTAAGGAAGGCGTTGAATGCTACCGCCTGTACGACGCCGACATGCCGGAATATTCCATGGCGGTGGATTTGTATGGTGATTGGGTGCACGTGCAGGAATATGCCGCGCCCAAGTCCATTGATCCGGAGAAAGCCAAGGCGCGTATGTTTGACGCTATTGCCGCGATTCCGCAGGCGCTGGGTGTCGACAAAAGCAAGGTGGTGATCAAGCGCCGCGAACGCCAGAGTGGCACCAAGCAATACCAGCGCCAAGCCACGCAGGGGCAGTTTCTGGAAGTCAGCGAAGGCGGCGTGAAGTTGCTGGTCAATCTGACCGATTACCTGGACACCGGCCTGTTCCTCGATCACCGCCCGTTACGTTTGCGCATTCAGAAAGAGGCCGCCGGTAAGCGCTTCCTCAACCTGTTCTGCTACACCGCCACGGCCACCGTGCATGCGGCAAAGGGCGGCGCGCGTACCACCACCAGTGTCGACCTGTCGAAAACCTATCTGGACTGGGCGCGCCGCAACCTGTCGCTCAACGGTTATTCGGACAAGAACAAGCTGGAGCAGGGCGACGTGATGGCCTGGTTGGCCGAAGACCGTGGCGAATACGAGCTGATATTTATCGACCCGCCGACCTTCTCCAACTCCAAGCGCATGGAAGGCATCTTCGACGTGCAGCGCGACCATGTGCAGATGCTCGACCTCGCCATGGCCCGCCTGACCAAAGACGGGGTGCTGTATTTCTCCAATAACTTCCGCAAGTTTGAGCTCGATGAGATCTTGGCCGCGCGGTATCAAGTGGAAGAAATCAGTGCATCGACTCTGGATCCAGATTTCGCCCGTAACCCGAAAATCCATCGCGCCTGGCGTTTCAGTCTGCGCGGTTGACCCGTGCGCGCGCCTGCTGACAGGCGCGTCGGGTTAAGCCTTGTTGCGGATCAGCGCCCGCAAGGCGAAGCGGTTGGGGTGGCAGGCCTGTGCCACATCGGCAGGCACGGGCAGCGGCTCGTTATTCAGCCAGGCGGCGATCATCTCACCGGACAGCGGTGCGGTAATCAGGCCGCGTGAGCCGTGCCCGCTGTTGATATACAGGCCTTCGAGCCAGGGGCAGGGCGTATCCGGTACCTGGCGGGCATCCTTGCTCAGCACCGCATAGGCCTCGGCAAAGGCGGTGGTATCGGCCAAAGGGCCGACAATTGGCAGGTAATCCGGGCTGGTGCAGCGAAAGGCGGCGCGGCCTTGCAGGTGTTCGGGATCGAGTGCCGCAGCATTTAGTGCGCCGCAAAGCTCGGGCGATATCTCGTCCAATAACTGCAGGTTGCTTGCGTGATCGGCGCTGTTCAGCGTCAGATCATCACTATTGAAATCAAAGCTCGCCCCCAGGGTGTGTTCATCCTGGCGTGCCGGCGCTACGTAGCCCTCGGCGCATACTACGGTGTTCAGTGCGCGACTGGCTGCAGTGGCAGGCAAGCGAGTGATCTGCCCGCGAATGCGTTTAAGCGGCAAGTCTGCGCTTTGGGTAAACCCTTTGATCTCGGCGGCACTGGCCAACACCACCACGCTGGCGCTGGCCAGCAGCTGCTTGTCATTCCAGGCTTGCCAGCTATCACCGTCACGGCGCAGCTCCAGCGCCTCCTGATGCAGTCGCAGTTGGATGTTCGGCTGCTGGCTCAGCAGTGCGCACAGCGCCGGTGGATGCACCCAGCCCGCCTCGGGGTAGATAAGGCCACCAGCGGGCAGGGTTATGCCGGCTTTGGCTTCGGCGGTGCTTCTGTCCAGGTTTGTCAGTAGGTCGGCGGGGAAGGCAGCAGCAAGCTGCGTCTGGCGTTGTGCTTCCTTGGCATCGAAGGCCAGTTGCAGCACGCCGCAGTTGTCCCAGTCCTGACCTTTATGTAGGCGCTCCAGTAGCCGGCGGGTATGGCCGTAGCCGCTGACGATCAGGCGTGACAGTGTGGTGTGATGGGCTGATAGCTTGAGGTAGAGCACGCCCTGCGGGTTGCCCGAGGCTTCCTGGGCGATAGCTGCGTGCCGCTCCAATAGGGTGACCTGCCAGCCGCGCTGGGCCAGGCTGGCGGCTGTGGCGCAGCCGGCAAGGCCTGCGCCGATCACCAGTGCGCTGCGCTCGCCAACCGGCTGCTGTGGGCGGGCAAACCAGGGCTTTTCGGCTGTTTCAGCTGTACCGATAAAGCCGCCTTTAAGCACTTCCCATTTTTTTCCCAGCCCCGATACGCGCTTCATCTTGAAGCCAGCCTCGTTCAGGCGGCGGCGTACATAACCGGTACTGGTAAAGGTGCCGAGGGTGGTGCTGGCATGGGACAGCCGGGCCAGTTCGGCGAACAACTCCGGCGTCCACATATCCGGGTTTTTCGCCGGCGCAAAGCCGTCGAGAAACCAGGCGTCGACCTGAGCATCCAGTTGCCCGAACAGCTCACGTGCATCGCCAATCAGCAAGGTCAGAACAATGCGCCCGCCGGCAAATACCAGACGCTGAAAACCTGGGTGCAGCGCCACGTACTGCGCCAGCAGCTGTTCGGCATAAGGCGCCAGTTCTGGCCACAGCGCCAGTGCGCGCTGGATGTCAGCACAGTTCAGCGGGTACTTTTCCACGCTGACAAAATGCAGGCGCGCAGTTGCCGTGGCGTGCTGCTCGAACAGCTGCCAGGCACAAAGGAAGTTCAATCCGGTGCCGAAGCCGGTTTCGCCAATGACCAACTGCTGATTGGCCGTCAGCGCGGCGAAGCGTTCCGGCAGCTGGTTGTTGGCGAGAAACACGTAGCGGGTTTCGGCCAGCGCGTTCTCGTTGGAGAAGTACACGTCGGCGAATTGGCTGGACAGCGGCTGGCCCTGCTCATCCCACTCAAGGTGGGCTTGCTGGGATGAGGTCTCTGGGGCGGAGGGCATGCTTGGCTTGGTCACAGGTAGTCGATCGCGACGATGTACCAGGTTTTCTCGCCAGTTGGCGTCTGTACCCGCACTTCGGCGTCCAGGCTTTTGCCGATCAGGGCGCGTGCCAGGGGCGAGTCGATGCTGATCAGGTTGTTTTTCAGGTCCAACTCATCCGGGCCGATGATGCGGTAGCGCGATTCGCTGCCGTCCTCATCTTCCAAGGTGACCCAGGCGCCGAAGTAGACCTTATCCGGGTCACTGGGGCGGGCGCTGACCACCTTGAGGTTTTCCAGGCGCTTGGTCAGAAAACGTACGCGGCTGTCTATTTCGCGCAGCATCTTCTTGCCGTAGGTGTATTCGGCATTCTCCGAACGGTCGCCCTGGGCCGCAGCCTCACTGACCGACTGGGTAACCTGGGGACGGCGCACATGCCAAAGCTCATGTAACTCGGCGCGCATGCGAGCCTCGCCCTCGGGGGTGATCAGGGCAGTGCCGGCGGAACGGGGTGGACGGTAGCGACTCATAAGAACCTATTTAACGTCTGCTGCGCGTCGGCCCTGCTGCGTTAAAAACAGGCCGGGACGCGGCGTCTCGGAATGCTCATGTACAAAAGTACACTCCGCTTCCTTGCCGCTTTGACCAGCCTGAGGCTGTTACTAACGTAGCGCCTTGCAGGACTCTAGCTCGCAGTCTCTCGGACGGCTGAGAAAGGTGGTGCGCGAGTCTATCAGCCCTCGCGCAGCACCGTCAGCGGGCTGATATTCAAGGCGCGGCGCGTGCCGAGAACGCCTGCCGTACCGACCAGCAGCGCGCCAATCAACGGCAGCAAGAGCAACCAGGGGTGCGGTTGCCAGGTGAGGTCGAAGGTAAATCGATAGAGCAGGAAGCTGATTAGCTCACAACCAAAGGCCGCCAGCAGGCCGCTGGATGCGCCAAGCAGGCCGAACTCGGCACGGCGCGCCTTGATCAACAGTTTGCGTTCGGCGCCCAGGGCGCGTAGTAGAGCGCCCTGCCGAATGCGTTCATCCAGGGTGGCTTGCAGCCCGGCGAACAGCACTGCAAGGCCGGCCGCCAGCACGAACAACAGGACGAACTCGATGGCCAGGGTGACCTGGGCGAGGATGCTGCGCAGTTGTTCCAGCAGCGCCTCGACCTGCAGCAAGGTCACGGCCGGGAAGGCACGCGACAGCTCAACCAGCTGCTTTTCGTACTGAGGCGGCAGGTAGAAACTGGTCAAGTAGGTGACCGGTAGATCCTGCAGGGTGTCGGGCTGGAAGATCATGTAGAAGTTGGGCTGGAAGTTATTCCAGTCCACTTCACGCAGGCTGCTGACCACCGCATCTCGGTTAAGGCCGCCGACGCTGAAGCTCAAGCGGTCGCCGAGTTTCAGTTGCAGGCTTTCGGCCAGCTCGGACTCCACCGATACGCCCGGCAATTCGCTGGTATTGGCATCCGTCCACCAGTTACCGGCGATCAAGTTGTTATCCGCTGGCAAATCCTCGGCCCATGTCAGGCTTAGGTCGCGGCGAATCGCGCGCTCGCCCTGGGATTCCTTGCTGACGATCTGCCGTACCGGCTCGCCATTGATCATCACCAGTCGGCCGGGCACCACGGGGAACAATGGTGCGGGGTGCGGTGATAGTTCATTAAGGCGAGCGGCGAAGGCGTCCTTGTCTGCCGGCAGGATATTCAGGGCGAAGTGGTTAGGCGCATTTTCAGGCAGCTGATCCTGCCAGGTGTCGAGCAGCTCGCCACGCAGCAAGGCAATCAGCGCCATGGCCAGAATGATCAGGCCGAAAGCCAGCGACTGTCCGGCTGCAGCCAGTGGGTGACGCAGCAATTGGCCCAGGCCCAGCCGCCAGGGCAGTGAAGCGCCGGCCAGCATGCGGCGCAGGCTCTGCAGGCCGAGCAGCAGCAATCCGCCCAGCAGCAATGCGGTTACCAGGCCTCCACCGAGCAGGGCTAAAGTCAGCTGCAGGTCGAGGCTCAAGCGCCACATGATCAGGCCCAGAGCCAGCAAGGCGGCGCCATATACCAGCCAGGAGCTGGCCGGCACCGGCAGCAGATCGCGGCGCAAAACGCGCAATGGCGGCACACGGCCGAGTGCCGCCAGCGGCGGCAAGGCGAAGCCTGCGAGGGCGACCAGTCCGGTGGCCATACCAGCTAGCGCCGGCCACAGGCCGCCAGGTGGAATCTGCGCTGGGAGTAGGTCCTGCAGCAGGTTGAACAGAGCCAGCTGAGCCAGCCAGCCCAGCAATGCGCCGATCAGGCTGGCGGTAATACCCAGCAGCGCCAGCTGCAGGCTAAACAGGCCGAGCGCCTGGTTGCGTGAGAGGCCCAGACAGCGCAGCAGTGCGCTGGCATCGAAACGCCTGGCGGCAAAGCGTGCCGCCGACAAGGCCACTGCAACCCCGGCCAGTAGCACGGCGGCCAGGCTGGCAAGGTTCAGATAGCGCTCGGCGCGGCCCAGGGCGCTGCCGACCTGGCGATTGCCATCTTTGGCATCTTCCAGGCGCTGGTTGGGGGCGAGGGTGATGCCCTGACGATACTGCGCCAATGCATCAGCCTCGCCGCGCCACAGTTCCTGATAGCGCACGCGGCTGCCCGGTTGCACCACGCTGGTGGCGGCGAGGTCGTCCAGGTGCATCAGCAGATGCGGCGTCAGGCTGTAAAAGTCACCGGCTTCATCCGGGAGAAAGGTTAGTACGCGGGTCAGGCGCAGGGTTTTGGCGCCGACTTCAACGCTGTCGCCAGGTTTGAGATTGAGGGCAACAAACAGGCGGGCCTCGGCCCAGGCTTCACCGGGCTGCGGGCCGGTGCCGATTTGTTCAGCGTCATACAGCGCGGCGGCACTCTTGAGGTCGCCCCGCAGTGGGTAAGCGCTGTCCGTTGCTTTGATGCTGGCCAGCTGAATACCCGCATCGCTGGCCACCACGCTGGAGAATTCCACCAGCTGGGCATGCTCCAGCCCCAATTGTTTACCCGTGCTGATTTGCTCGGGTGTGCTGGGCGAGCTGCCCGTCAGGCGCAGGTCGGCGGCGAGAAATTCAGTCGCGCGCAGCAGCATGCCGTCGTTCAGGCGTGCGCTGAAATAACCGATGGCCGTGCTGGCGGCGACGGCGATCAGCAAGGCGAAAAACAACACACGCAGCTCGCCTGCGCGGGCATCGCGCAGCAACTGACGGCTAGCGAGAGAAAGCAGGCGGGTAAATGGCAGCTGTTTCATCAAGGTTCCACGTGGTCGACCAGGTGACCGCCTTCTAGGCGGATCAGGCGTTGGCAGCGGTGCGCCAGGCGTTCGTCATGGGTGACCAGTACCAGGGTCGCACCGCGCTCCTGGTTCAGTTCGAACAGCAGGTCGCTGATGCGCTCGCCGGTGTGGCTGTCGAGGTTACCGGTGGGCTCGTCGGCAAACAGTACCGCGGGCTCGGCGGCAAAGGCGCGGGCGATGGCTACACGTTGCTGCTCACCGCCGGAGAGCTGACGTGGGTAGTGCGTGAGGCGTTGGCCCAGGCCGACACGGTCCAGCAGGGTGCGGGCGCGCTGGCGGGCATCGGCATGGCCCTCAAGCTCCAGCGGTAGCATGACGTTTTCCAGGGCATTCAAGCTGTCGAGCAACTGGAAGGACTGGAAGACGAAACCGACGTGCTCAGCGCGAACGCGCGCACGCTGATCTTCATCGAGGCTGGCCAGGTCGTTACCGGCCAGCACCACGCTGCCACTACTGGGTAGATCGAGACCGGCGAGCAGGCCGAGCAGGGTGGATTTACCCGAACCGGAGCTGCCGACAATCGCCAGGCTGCCACCGGAAACCAGCTCCAGCGACAGATCATGGAGTATGGTTAGCTCGCCTTCCGTGCTGGGGACCACTTTGCTAAGGTTTCGCGCGGTGAGAATACTTGAGCTCATGGAGAATCCAATGCGTAAGTGGTTGATCGGTACTGCCCTGAGCCTGCTGCTGTGGGGGCCGGCGGCGTTCGCGGGTACCGTGCTGGTCGTCGGCGATAGTATCAGCGCGGCTTTTGGCCTGGATACCCGCGAGGGATGGGTTGCCTTGTTGGAAAAACGCCTGGCCGAAGAGGGTTTTGCCCACCAAGTAGTCAATGCGTCGATCAGCGGCGACACCAGCGCAGGCGGCGCCGCACGGCTGCCCGCGCTGCTTACAGAGCATCAGCCGGAGCTGGTGATTATCGAGTTGGGAGGCAATGATGGCCTGCGTGGCCAGCCCCCGGCGCAATTGCAACAAAACCTTGCGGCCATGGTGCAGGCATCGCAGAAGAAGGGCGCCAAGGTGCTGATCCTTGGCATGCAGCTACCGCCCAATTACGGTGTGCGCTACACCACGGCGTTCGCTGAGGTGTTCCCCAAGGTTGCCAGTGAGACAGGATCGGCCCTGGTGCCATTCGTGTTGGAGGGCGTAGGCGGCGTGCCTTCGCTGATGCAAAACGACGGCATTCACCCCACTGCTGAGGCACAACCCAAGCTGTTGGAAAACGTCTGGCCGACCCTGAAACCTTTGCTCTGATGCTGTCCTAATGAAGGTCAGGAGGAGGCATCTTAGCGCGTGCCTCCCAGAGTGCGTCAACAGGTTTTTCTAACAAACGTTGAACATCTTTCTAACACTCAATGGCTCTGGGACAGGTGTTTCGGGCGTGTCTTTGAGGGCGGGTATGGGGGTAGTCCGGCTGGGTTTACTATTGATAAGGGGACTCAGATTTTTCTGCCAGATTCTCAAGCGGCTGCCCAGACTGGAAGCAGCCCACATTAGTTGATAGCAGCTCAGCTCGATCCGTCCATGCGAGAACCAATTGTGTATTTGCTCTTCTGTTATTCGCTTATCAGACCATCCTTGAGCAAAGCTAACGCTCTCTGATCTTGGCAACTTGGACCTCGGCAGGCTGCTAATTCTGATTCTTTCAGGTAATACAGCCCCCCGGAGGCGCTTCGCTTGACCTCTTCACCTTCACGGAAGGGCATTGCTGCGGGGTCTTCATCCAGGCCCTTCAGGCACGCTTGAAGTTTCTCTTCTCGAACTTCACAGCGACACCTCCACGTGACCCACGATGTCCGACAGCTTGTAGACGCACTGGACGTAGCCGCTGTGAGCTGGCGAGCAGCTAATGATGGTGACCGTGAGGTGGTATCCTACGGATTTACTTGTTGCAGGAGGTAGCATGCAATCTACCCCTTACCAGACACAGAGTTCAGAGCTGAGTGCTGGCAAACACCGCATAGGTTACTTAGGGGGCGAAAAGCCGCTATGGAAGGCATTCTGGCTGGTCTATGTCCTTGGGTTTGCTCTTGTTTATGTCTCAGTCCGGTTTGTGGTTTTAGATGCCTTTGGCAACGCGATAATTGAGCTTGTGCGTAGCTGGAACGAACTGGTCATTTTGACCTCGCTCCAAGAGGTCTACGGGCTTATAGGTTTTACGCCATTGCTAATGTACACCTGCTTTAGTCTTCTGGTGGTCTGGCGGTGTGGACGGAATACCAGTTGGGTTGGCTGGACGATCCTGGCGCGTTCTATGGTCGCACTGACCGCCCTTTTCACGGGCGCTACGGTTATTTTCTGCGTGTGGAAGGTTTTCTGAATCAATAGCCACCACTTTGCACTGCTGCATAGCGGACTTCAGACTTTTAAGACCGTAGCCACATCCACGTTAGCCGCGCAAGGAGTCAGCGCATGGGTCTGTTTGATCGTCTTTTTGGTGGTCGTTTTACTGCACCACCTCCAGAAGAAACGAATGTTTCGGATGCTGAAATTCTTCGAGAGCTTCACCCACGGCCGTCGCCAGAGCAGCGCAAGGCTTTAAGGGAGTTAGTTGAGCAGCTACTGACTTTCACGCCTGAAGATGAGCGTCAGCGGTTGATTCGTCGTGTGGACCGCCGATTCAATAAACGAGATGGTGCTCAAGAGGCTTTTTCTGAGGGGCTACTTGATAGCGAGAGGGGGCAGAAGACTCAATACCTGGCTCTGATCAGCTGTGACTGGCGCGGTTTTGATTGTTTCGAGTATCTGGCACCCATTGCAGTAAAAAACTGCGGTATCAGTGAGGTCTATACCTATTCGCACTCGGGAGTGAAACCCATGGCTGAGGTGCTGGCTGATTTTGACATCTGGCTTGCTCAGTCCGGGAGGCGGTACCTCCACTTCGATTCGGGTGGTGATGATTACCTGGGGGCCATCGTTGATACCGAAAGGGTTCCAGAGATCATCCAGTTGGCGGGAGTTGCGGGTCTGAGAGCCAGTTTTGATAGCTTCTGAACAAAAGGGCCGACTCAGTGAAGAGTCGACCCTGGAGGCGTTACTTACTGGTCTTGTTGCTCTGCTTTCGTCTGTAGGCCATCAGCGGCCAGTGGATAATGGCGGTGAGCATGGCGACACCACAGCGTTCGCTGAGGTGTTCCCCAAAGTGGCGCAGGAACATGACGCCGCCCTGGTGCCTTTCGTGCTGGAGGGCGTCGGTGGTGTGCATTCGCTGATGCAAAACGACGGCATTCACCCCACGGCTGAGGCGCAGCCCAAGCTGCTGGAAAACGTCTGGCCGACCCTGAAACCTTTGCTCTGACGGGCTTTTCTGTACCGTGCCTTTCGGCTAATGTGGCGGCCCCGCACTGGAGCCCTCAATGCCGCGTCCTGCCTGGTCCTTGCATGCCTACCAACTGATCGAGCCCGACGAGCAGCTTGACCTGTTCGCCTGCCGAGAAGTGCGTGTGCACCTGCTGGCGCGTCAGCTTGAGTTAGGTGAGTTTGCCGACCGCACTTTGTGCGGTGGTTTGCTGCCCGCGCAACCCGTATGGCGTGATCTGGATAAGACGATGCTGCGCGACAAACGCTTGTGCCCGGCATGCCGGGCCACACTTGAGGCGCAGAAACGCGGTGATCGTCCAGCATTGCCGGTTCGCTGAGCTATCCAAGCAGCTGATCAATCGGTGTACAATCGTTCTCAACTTTTACCAACCATTTTCGTCAGGAATTCCCGGATGTTGTCGCGTGCCTTTGCCGTCACTCGTTGCCTGCCGCTTGCCGCTGTATTTGCGGTAGCGTCTGCTAATGCTCTTGAGTTTCCTCTGCCGCCGCCGGGTGAGGATATCGTTGGCGAAGTGCAGGTAATCCAAGCCAAATATGAGGACACCTTTGCCGACTTGGGTGTGGCAAATGATTTGGGTTATTTGGAAATGGTTGTTGCCAATCCGGGTGTTGACCCCTGGCTGCCGGGCGCTGGCAACGAGATTATTTTGCCGACGCGTTACATTCTGCCGCCTGGCCCGCGTGAAGGTATTGTGATCAACCTCGCCGAGTACCGTCTGTACTACTACCCGAAAGGTCGCAACGTGGTTTACACCTATCCGCTGGGTATTGGTCGCGAGGGCTGGAGTTCGCCGGTTGCCAATGCGCGCATTACGGCCAAGACGCCGAACCCGGGCTGGACACCGCCTAAATCGATCCGTGAAGAACATGCTGCCGATGGCGATCCGTTGCCTGCCTACGTGCCGCCAGGTCCGGACAACCCGCTGGGTCCATACAAGATGGGCTTGTCGGTGCCGGGTTACCTGATTCACGGTTCGAACAAGAAATTTGGTATTGGTATGCGTGTCAGCCATGGCTGCTTCCGCATGCTTAACCACAACGTCTTGAAGCTGGCGTCGATGGTGTCTGTGGGCACATCGGTGCGCATCATCAACGAGCCTTACAAGTTCGGTCGCAGTGGCGGCAAGGTCTACCTGGAAGCCCATGCTCCGCTAGATGATTCGGGCGATGCTTCGGTTGTTGATAAGCACACGGCCGTAATCAATGCGCTGCTGAAAAATGATCAGTTCGCCGACCTGCGTCTGGACTGGGAAATGCTGCGCGAAGTGGTAGCTGCTGAAGATGGCTTGCCGGTTGAAATTGCTCAGCCTGATCAGGCCATGGTGGCGACTGAGCCGGCTATCTGACTTCAGCTTGTTCAAAAGGCCCGTTATGCGTAATTGCTGACGGGTTTTTTATTGCCTATAAAACGGTAGTCATTTTTGCTGGGCAATAAAAAAGCCGACCCAGAAACTGGGTCGGCTTGTCATAGCCTTGTGAGCTATTACTTGCGGCTGGCTTTTTCCAGCATACGCAGAGCGCGCTCATTGGCTTCGTCAGCAGTTTGCTGAGCCTTCTGAGCAGCAGCCATAGCGTCATCAGCCTTGCGGTAGGCTTCGTCGGCACGGGCTTGAGCGCGAGCGGCTGCATCTTCAGTTGCAGTCAGACGAGCTTCAGTTTCTTTGGACATGCTGCTGCAACCGGTAGCCAGAACTGCGGCCAATGCCAGAGCAGAGAATTTCAGAACGTTGTTCATCGTGTTCCCCTTGAGGTGGAGTTTTTCCATAAAAGCAATTTCCTAATGGTAGGAAATTAGCCGGCGTACATACTACCTGTAACTTGTAGTAAGTAAACGGAGGAAAGGGCAAGCCGCCAGAGTTTTTTTCTGCTTTATGCATAGCCGCCCACTTATTTGACATGTTTTGGTTAAAAAACAATCAGTTCCGAGGCTTCTTGCAGTCATACGGGAAGCACTGAGGTCAGGCTAGAGTCGCGTTGATCACTCTAGGGGCTTGGAAATGATGCCGTAAGTTATCTGATGGTGAATCATCCGAAGGATGCCGTGTCTACAAACGTTGCCGACGCTGACATAGACATCGTTCGGATTGCTTGTGTGCCGAAATGACGCGAGGTGCGATCTAAGTTATTGATTCACGTGACCTCGCAGGTTTTTGCCTGATAAGCTCATGAATATTGCCTACAACTTAATTGGTGCAGATGCTGCACCACATGACTGTAGGGGCGAAAGCGGGTTGCGCGTTTTAACAGAGGAGTTGCAATGAGCGAGGCGTTGTCCATTCACCATGACCTGGCAGGCCATCAATTCGAGACCACAGTGGATGGTGATCGGGCATACCTGGCTTATATGGACCTTGGGAAGCAAACCCTGGATATCTATCGCACCTTTGTGCCCAATTCGTTGCGTGGGCGTGGGATCGCGGCTGCGTTAACCGAGCATGCGCTGCAGTATGCCGAGCTGCTGGGGTATACGGTGATTCCTTCATGTTCCTATGTCGAACGTTACATGGTTCGCCGCCAGCGTCATGCGGATAAAAGCTGATTAATACGCACACGAAAAGGCCAGTCATTGACTGGCCTTTTTTATATCTGTCTTTCGTCTTTGCAATCAGATTTTGGCGATTAGATTGCCAGCGTGCAGGCCACATTCTTTCTGTGTTGCTTCTTCCCACCACCATCGGCCTTCGCGCTCATGCTGGTTAGGCAGCACCGGGCGCGTGCACGGCTCGCAACCGATGCTGATAAAGCCGCGTTCGTGCAGGCTGTTGTAGGGCAGTTCGAGCATGCGGATATAGGCCCAGATGTCTTCGCTGCTCATCTGCGCCAACGGGTTGAACTTGTATAGGGCGTTGTCTGCTGTAGAAAAGGCGCCGTCAATTTCCACTACAGCAACCTGGCTGCGCGTGCCGGGGCTCTGGTCACGGCGCTGGCCTGTGGCCCAGGCTTTTACCGTGGCAAGCTTGCGGCGTAGCGGGGCAGTTTTGCGGATGCCGCAGCATTCACCATGGCCGTCCTTATAGAAGCTGAACAGGCCCTTTTCCTTGACGAAAGGCTCCAGCGCGGCGGCCTCCGGCGAGAGTATGTCGATGCTGATGTTGTAGTGCTCGCGCACCTGATCGATAAAACGGTAAGTCTCCGGATGCAGGCGACCGGTGTCGAGGCTGAAGACTTTTACGTTCTTGTTGAGTTTCCAGGCCATGTCGACCAGCACCACATCTTCTGCGCCGCTGAAAGACAGCCATAGTTCATCGCCAAAGTGTTCAAAGGCGAGTTTGAGAATGTCTTGAGGCGACTTATTGGCGTAGCTCGCCGCCAGCTCGGCTGCATCGAAGGGTTGGCTCATCGGCTGAATTCCTAGTTATGGTGACGTCGCGCGTCTTTGTGTGGCGATGGTAGCAAAAGCTGGTTATACGACTAAATAACCAAGTGCCGTAGTAGACCTCTGATTTGGGTATAAAGCTCTGCGTTGCAGAGCTTTAGGGGAGCGGCTAGAGTGCCGCCTTCTCAAATAAATCCAAGCTAGGAGTGTCCTGTGGAAATCGCGTGTCTCGACCTGGAAGGCGTGTTGGTCCCGGAAATCTGGATCGCCTTCGCGGAAAAAACTGGCATCGAATCGCTGAAAGCGACCACCCGGGATATTCCGGACTATGACGTGCTGATGAAGCAGCGTCTGCGCATCTTGGACGAACATGGCTTGAAGCTGTCTGACATTCAAGAGGTGATCGCCACACTAAAGCCTCTGGATGGCGCGGTAGAGTTTGTCGACTGGTTGCGTGAACGCTTTCAGGTGGTGATTCTCTCGGACACCTTCTACGAGTTTTCCCAGCCCCTGATGCGTCAGCTGGGTTTCCCGACTCTGCTATGCCACAAGCTGATCACCGATGAAACGGATCGCGTAGTGGATTACCAACTGCGCCAGAAGGACCCCAAGCGTCAGTCGGTCATCGCCTTCAAGAGCCTCTACTATCGCGTGATCGCGGCGGGTGACTCGTATAACGACACCACCATGCTCAGCGAAGCCCACGCCGGTATCCTGTTCCATGCGCCGGACAACGTGATTCGCGAATTCCCGCAGTTCCCTGCAGTACACACCTATGAAGACCTCAAGCGTGAGTTCATCAAGGCGTCCAATCGCGATCTGAGCCTGTAATCAGCTCTCTATTGAAAAGCCCGCATTTGCGGGCTTTTTTGTGGCCTGCCATCCATGGCGGCCCCCTTTCGGGTCGTCGCTGGGCGATGTCAAAAACTTCTCCCGGAAGTTTTTTGTGCCTGCCGTCCAGTTCAATCGCAGAACTGTTCTAGCGTCGCCAGCAGCACTTTGACCTTGGTAATCGATTCCTGGTATTCGGCCTGGCCGTTGGAGTCGGCGACGATGCCGCCGCCACCCCAGCAGCTGATCTGCCCATCCTTGGCCAACAGGCTGCGGATGGCGATTGAGCTGTCCATTTCGCCACGGACATCCAGATACAGCAGCGAGCCGCAATACAGGGCGCGGCGAGTGGGCTCCAGTTCATCGATGATCTGCATAGCACGGATCTTTGGCGCGCCAGTAATCGAGCCGCCGGGGAAACTGCCGGCGATCAAGTCCAGGGCATCTTTATCCGCTGCCAGCTCGCCGGTCACGGCGCTGACCAGATGATGCACATTGGGGTAGCTTTCCAGAGCAAAGAGTTCAGGTACCCGCACCGAGCCGACGGTGCAACTGCGGCCCAGGTCATTACGCAGCAAGTCGACAATCATTAGGTTTTCCGCTCGGTCCTTGCTGCTGCCCAGCAGGGCGTCGGCTTGCGCCTTATCCCGCTCTGCATCGGTATGGCGAGGACGGGTGCCTTTGATCGGTCGCGTTTCCACCTGGCCTTCGCTGATGCGCAGAAAGCGCTCAGGCGACAGGCTGATGATGGCGCCGCCGTCTGGCAACGTCTGATAACCCGAGAAGGGTGTTGGGCAGGCGGCGCGCAGGGCTTGGTAGGCGGTCCACGGCGAGCCTTGATAGCCCGCGCGGAAGCGTTGCGCATAATTCACTTGATAACAGTCACCGGCCTGAATGTAGGCCTGAATCCGCGCAAAACATTGCAGGTACTCGGCTTCGCTGATATCCGACTGAAAATGCTCAAGCAGCCGGAACGGTTGACGCTCGGGCGTTGTAGGCGTTTCGAACAGCGCAGCCAGACGCTGGCGTTCTGCCGCGTCCAGGCTCGGGTGAAACATCAGCTGGCTGCGTTGTTGCTGGTGATCGGTGATCAGGGCCCAGGCGTAGAGGCCAAAACGGGCATCGGCCAGATTGAGGTCGTCGAGAGCTTGGGCCGGCAGCTGTTCAAGTCTGCGGCCGAAGTCGTAACTCAGGTAGCCAATCAATCCGCCGACGAACGGAAGCGGATTATCTGCCGGTGCTTGGCATTCGCCGAGACTGGCAAGGCTCTGGCGTAGGCGTTGCAGGAAAGCGTTGGCCGTTTCGTCAGGTGCGGGTGCCAGCTCTGCCAATGGCCAGGCGCTAATAAGGTCATAGCGTCCACGCTGCGCGGTTGGGCGTCCGGCATCCAGTAAGACGGCACCGGGTGCATGCATGACGCTGCTGAAGTAACGCGAAGGGTCTGCGAGGTAGGGCAGAGCCTGTACAAGGCAAGTAGGCATATGACACTTTCAAGGTGCGCGGACGCCGATTGTAGAACGTCGCCAACATTCATCCTAGAGCTTGCGCGTGGGTTTACTCGGGATGCTTGTGCTCATTAGTATGGAACTGTCCCCGGATGTTCGATGTGACTCATAAAACAATAATTACTACGGGATCAAGGCCATGGATGAAGTAACGGATCCTGCCGCTGGGAGCCTCTTGCGTGCCAAGCTGATGCCACCTCAGGCGTCTGCTGATTATCTGGTCAGGCCGCAGCTGGAATCAGCGCTGTCTGGCAATCCCCATGCGCGGGTGCTGCTATTGGCTGCCCCGGCTGGCTTCGGTAAAACCAGCGCACTGGTTGCGTTAGCCCAGGCGCGGGCACACAGCGGTCAGGCTGTTGCCTGGTTGTCGCTTGGCCCTGGTGACGATGAGCCTTCTCGTTTTCTGCTGCAGCTGATCGAAGCGCTTTCGTGTCTGTTACCAGGCTTTGGCGCAGAAGCTTTGGCTTACCTGCAGAACACCATGCGTGTTCCGGTATCTGCGGTGATGGAAAGTCTGCTGGTGGACCTGGCGCAGCTGGAAATCCCGCTGCTGCTGGTGCTCGATGATCTGCACCTGATTCAGGACACCGAGTTGCTGAACGCGCTCAATCGCCTGATCAAATTTGCCCCTGAAGGTTTTACTCTGGCTATCGGTAGCCGCTCCCAGCCGGCGCTGAACCTGGCCACCCTGCGCGCCAAGGATTTGCTGGTGGAGATCGGTGAGCAGGAACTGCGCTTGAGCAAGGCGGAAACCCGCGATTACTTGCAGCGCTGCGGTTTGCAGCTGGATGCCGTGGCGTTTTCGGCGCTGTACAGCCAGACCGAAGGTTGGATGGTGGGCGTGCACTTGGCCAGCCTCTGGCTGCGTCATCAACCCCAGGCCGCTGCACAGATTGCCGACATGGGCACGGATCAGTTCGCTGTGGGTGCGTACCTGCTGCGCAGCGTGTTCGAGCAGTTGCCCGCCGACAAACAGGAACTCCTGCTGGCTCTGGGTGTGGCGCAGCAGCTCAGTGGTGACCTGGCCAATGCGCTGACTGGGCGGCATGACGGCCAGACGTTGCTGGAAGAGCTGGAAGCCATGCAGCTGTTCCTCCTACCGCTGGACCGCGAAAGACAGTGGTATCGCTTTCATAACCTGTTTGCCGAATTCCTGCGCAGCCGCCTGAAAGAGCGCGACCCGGAGCGTTTCAAACAACTGCATTTCAACGCCAGCCTATGGTTCACCAACCACCATATGCAGAACCTGGCCATTGAGCATGCGTGCCTCGCCGAAGACCCGGAAATGCTCGCCGCGCTGGTCGATGGTTGCGGCCTGGAGTTGATCAACCGTGGTCAGCTCAATCTGATCTACAAATGGCGTCAGCACGTACCGGATGAGATTGCCGAGCGCTTTCCCGTGCTGGTACTCGCCGATGTCTGGACCCGTGCCGCCGAGCTGGGGCTGGTGGAAGCCAACCGCATGCTCGATGAGCTGCTTGAGCGTTGGACGGAAGCCAAGCAGGGCGCGCCGCTTAGCGACAAGTTGTTGGCAACTCTGGCGATCAAGTCGGTTATCGCCTTGCAGAAGGATGATTTGCAGACCTGTATAGCCCTGGCGCGGCGGGTTGAAGTGCAGCTGGGCCAGCACACCGCCTTTCTTGAAGTGGCGATGTTGATCGTCGGTGCGCTGGCCAATGTGATGATCGGCCAGCCGGACCAGGCCAAACGTTTGCTGGCTCTGGCGCAGCAGCGCAATCACTTCCTCGAAGGGCGCTATCTGGATATGCAGTTGGCCAACGTCGAGGTGCTGCTGAGTCTGGAGCAGGGGCAGATCCGTCAGGCCGAGCTGCTGTTCGCCCAGTTGCGCGCGCGGGTAATACCCTGGTTTTCTGATCGATCGCGGGCATTGGCGCTGCCGACCATCACCGAAGCCCTGATTGCCTACAACCAAGGACGCCTGGACGGTATTGAGGAGCGCCTGCGCTGGGCGCTGGCCACGGTTGATGTGATCAATCCGATCGATCTCTACGCCCAGGGCATGCTGTGCATGGCCCATGTGCAGCGCATGCAGGATAACCCCAAGGATGCCTACGCCAGCCTGGTCCTGATGCAGAACCTCGCCGCGCGTAATCAGTCCTGGCGCTTTTACGCCCAGGCGGTGGCCGATGAGGTGGTGCAGATTCTTCAGGAGCCTGCGGCAGACCGCCTCAAACGCGCCGAGCAACGCCTCAAAACGGTGGACTGGAACAAGCTGGCCGAGCATTACCAGCATATGCGCTTCAATCCGGTGCTGTGGGTGCGCGGTCTGACCCGAATTCGTCTGCAGCAGGCGCGCGGCCATTACAGCGAAGCGCTGCATGAAATCACTCAGCTGCGCGGCATGTTGTTGGATAACTGGCACGGCTTGCATCGCTTGCGACTCGATTTGTTGGCGGCGCTGAGTTATCAGCGTTTGGGTTACCAGGAGCGTGCGCAAAGTTTGCTGGTGCAATGTTTGATTGGTGCCGAGCGCGAAGGGGTGCGTAGCTTGTTTGTCGAGGAGGGCGAAGCTATTCGCTTGTTGCTGCAGCAGCTGGAAGCCGCCGAGCGCCAGCCAGCGCTGCAGGGGTTTATCCGTGGTTTGCTGGCTATCTGGCCGGGCAACAGTGCGCGGCAATCGCAGGAAGTACTCGAAGAGGGGCTGACCGAGCGCGAGCGTGAGGTGGTCTGCCTCGCGGCTCAGGGCATGTCGAATGACGAGATCGGCCAGCAATTGTCATTGGCCCTCGGTACTGTCAAATGGCACCTGCACAACATTTACGAAAAGCTCAAGGTGCGTAACCGCACACAAGCCATCCGCCGCGCGCGTGAACTGAGTCTTCTTGATCAATGAATAGCCAATCGAAACCCCATCCGGGCAAGTTACCGTTACTGCGCACCAAGTTGTTTCCTGCTGAGTCCGCCGGCCGCCCGTTGTTGGCCCGCGATGCCTTGCTTGACCGGTTGTTCAAGGCGCGCGAGCAGCGTCTGATTCTACTCAGCGCGCCGGCGGGCTTTGGCAAGAGCACGGTGCTGAGTCAGTTTCGTCTGCGCTTGCTGGAGACTGGCGCGCGGGTCGCCTGGCTGTCCTGCGATGAGGCCGACAGCGAGCCACAACGTTTGCTGCATTACCTGATCGCGTCCATTGAGGCGCAACTGCCGGGCTTTGGTGCAAGCACCGCACGACTGTTGCGTGACGACCTGAGTGTGCCGAATGAGCTGCTGATGGATTCGTTTATCGGCGACCTGAAAAAGGTCCAAGGCGATCTGTACTTGATCTTTGATGACTTTCATCGCGTGCGGCATGTCGATCTGGGACCGCTGGTCAATTACTTCGTCAAGCAGGTGCCGGCCAATGTGCGGATGATCGGTAGCACGCGCTACAAACCGCGTTTTCTCGATGAGCAGCCGATTATTTCGCCCTGGGCGCTGTGGATCAAGGCTGACGAGCTGCGCCTGACCCGAGGCGAGACGGAAGCCTATTTTCATGAGCTTAAGCAGCTGCAGCTGAGCAGCGCCGAGTTGGACTTGCTGCACCGGCGTACCGAAGGCTGGATCACGGCCTTGTACCTGGTGGCGCTGTCACTGGCGCGGCAGCCTGAGCGCGCGGCCTTTCTCTCTGGGCTGTCAGGTACTGAGCGCAATATCGCCGATTACTTGGCTGAGGACGTGCTTGATCATCTGCCGCAGGATCAGCAGCTGTTTCTCGATCAGACTTCGGTGCTTGACGAGTTCAATGCCGAGTTGTGCAACGCTCTAACGGGGCGCACGGACGGCGCGCAAATGCTCAAGCGCCTGCAAACGGCCCAGCTGTTTATCATCGCGCTGGACGAGCAGGGCGAGTGGTTTCGCTATCACCACTTGTTTGCCGAATTTCTTCAGGGCCGCCTCAGCCGTGCGGGTGATCCAACCCATCTGCTGCATGCCGCCGCTCGTTGGTGTGAAAACCATGAACTGACCGATAAATCGGTCAAATACGCCCTGCGCGCGCGGGATTACGCCTTTGCCGCTGAGTTGCTGGAACGCCAGGGCGCGACGCTGATTGCGGGTAATCAGGTGTACGGCATCCTAGCGATCCTCAAGGATGTGCCCTCGGAGGTCATCCGTGAACATCCGGTGTTCCAGATTTTCTACGCCTGGCAGCTGGCCTTCGAGCAGAAGTACGCCGAGGCCGAAGCTTTAATTGAAGAGGTCAGCACGCGTCTGATGCAGGGGCGTGGCAAGCCGATGCACTTTGGTCTGGCAGTGCTGCTGGCCGTGGCTCAAGTGCTCAAGGCGCTGGTGCTGCTGTATCAGGACAAGCTGGAGGGCGCGCTGAAAGTGGCGCGGCACTGGCTGGCCCTGGTGCCCGATAATCAGCCGATTTTCCGCGCCAGCATGTCCTGCATTCAGGCCGCGGCCTACGCGCTGCTGGGCGAATTCGGTGAGGCGGCCAAATCGATTGCGGTGGCGCGCGATAACCTGGAGCAGGCCGATAGCGAATACCTGCATGCGGTGGTCAGCCTGATTGAGGCACTGATTTGCAAGGAAATGGGCCAGCCCGAGCGCGGCCGCGTCTTGGCTGAAAGCGCGCGCGCGCGGGTCGAGCAGGTATTTGGTCGGCGCAGTCGGGTCGGCGGACCGTTGGCTCTGGCCTATGCGGATTTGCTGTATGAGCAGGATCGGCATGCGGCGATTCTCGCTGAGCTGCCGCTGGCAACCACCTGGCGCGACGTAGCCACGCCGGTTGAACTGATCAGTCGCGGCAAACTGGTGATGGCCAAGGCGCGGTTCTTTGCTGGCGAGGGTGAGTCTGCTCTGGCTGAGCTGGACGAATGGTTGGCCGGTTTGCATGGTCCTGGGTATGAGCGCGTCTATGCCCTGGGCATGAGCTGCAAGGTGCAGTTTCTACTGTGGCTGCGTAAGCCCAATGAGGCCGAGCGCACCTGCCTGCAGCTGCAACGCCACCTAGCGGTCCTACCGCCTGGGCGGTATGCCGATGCGGAAACTGTGCAGGTGTTGTCGGAGGCGCGACTGGCCCTGTGCGAGCGACGTGCTGACAAGGCGCAAGCCATACTCGAAGCCTGCCTGGCCAAACAGACGGCCGAGCATCAGCGTGATCGGCGCTTGCGTCTTTCCTTGTTACTTTCTGTGGCGTACTGGCGCAAAGGTAACAGCGACAAGGCCTTTGCCTTGCTCAAAACCACGCTAGAGGATGCCTGGGCCAGCGGTTACCGGCGCATGTTTCTGGACGACGCACTCTGGTTACTACCGCTCTGGGATGCTTGGCACAGCGCCGAACCCAAGCGTGCCAGTGCTTGGCAGGGGCTGGCCGAGCAACTGCGTGAGCAATGCCGTCGGCTGTCTATCGATCTAGAAAATTTCGATGAAAATCAAGATGTTAGCCATCGAGAGCGGGAGATTCTGCGCTTCGTGGCGGCTGGTTTGTCGAACCGTGATATCGCCCAGGCGGTGCATTTGTCAGAGGCCACGATCAAATGGCACCTGCACAACCTGTTCGCCAAGCTGGGCGTGCGCAGCCGTACGCAAGCGGTTTTGAAGGGCAAGAGTCTGGGGTTGTTGAGCGAGGCCTGAGCGTTTGCTGCCGGATTTGCGCCAGATGGGCGCTCCATCCCTTGGATGGGCTGGCAGCCAGGGCTTGCACCAGTAGTTTTAGCGTCAGGACGAGAAGCATGGTGCTTCACGATTCCAAGCCTGGCGCGAATAGGGAAGCAGTGTCAGACCTGGTGAGCGGCGCACGCCGCTGTAGCTGAGACGGACAGGAGTCCAAAGCAGCCTGCCGGGGACAACCCATAAGTGAACTGTGGAGACAATAACAATGAAAACCCTCAAACAACTGGCCTTGGCCACCGCTGTTCTGGCTGTTCCTTTCATGGCTCAGGCTGAGCTCAAGGCCATGGATGACAGCTCCCTCTCTTCCGTGACTGGTCAGGCGGGTATCAGCATTTCTGGTAATTTCAACGGCAGCATCGGCAAGATCAGTTATATCGATGATGCTAATAGCTTGAATATGGAAACTGTTGCATTCAGTGGTTTCAACATTTCTGACAGTGCTCCCATCCTGGTAGACGTTGTAAGTACTGAAATCGGGGGCACTCCTACGCAGCAACTGCAGATCAGCCTGCCAACAATCACTGGTGAGCTGAGCGTCGGTGCCATCCGTCTTGGTTCAGGTGCCAGTATTGGTGGCTTGGCCATCAACGACATGAACATGGCCGGTACTACCGTAAAAGTCTGGGGCCACTAAGTTCACTTAGTTTTCCTGTGTGTTGAAAAGTCTTACCAGTCTCGGCCGGTAGGACTTTTCTTTATGTTGGAGTGGAGTGTGGTTGGCTGATGATTGAGATTCTGCTGGGCAGCCTGATTGGCGTATGGGGCTTTACTGAGGCCGTCGATACTAAACCGCCGGCACCAGGCACTGTGCATATCAATCAACATTTGCTGCCAAATGGACCTCTGCGTGAGACGGTAACGCTTGAGCCAATGAGTCAGTTGCAGTTTCGTAATGTGATTCGTCAAGCCTATGATTACAGCTGCGGTTCGGCGGCCCTCACCTCACTCTTGGATTACTTTCTCGGCCGCAACCTGCAGGAACGCCAGGTGATGGAAGGCCTGTTGCAGTTTGGCGAAGCCGACAAGATTGTTGAACGGCGCGGTTTCTCCCTGCTCGACATGAAGCGGTTTGTCACGGCGCTGGGCTATAAAAGTGGTGGTTTCCGTGCGGCCTTTGCCGATCTCGACGCGCTTGAGCATCCAGCCATCGTGCCGATCGAATATGCCGGCTTCAAACACTTTGTGGTGGTGCGCGATGTGTACAACGACCATGTATTTGTGGCGGACCCGGCACTCGGCAATATCAGTTTTACCCGTACGCGTTTTGAGGAAATCTGGGATCAGAACGTGCTGTTCGTGATTTTTCCCAACGGCAATGAGCCGCCAAATGCCCTTGCCTTGAGCGAGCAGGATTTGCGCATCATCGATGATCGCACCATCAGCTTGCTGGCATTTCGCGAGTTTCCACAGATGACCAAGTTCACCGAGAACCAAGCCACTGAGCTGGGTTCCGAGGGCGATATTCGCTATATCCGACGCAAGTAAAACGCCCGGCATAACAATAAATATTTGGGGGCTGCGCCATGAGAGTTTTGCATTATGTATGGCTGGCCATGCTGGCTGGGGCTGCCAGTTCAGGGGTACTTGCCGATCCGGCTTCGGTCGATCAGGCGCGTGAGGCACTGAGCAAGCAGGATGACGACGCCGACAGCGCCAAGGCGCTGGAAGAGGTGTTCCAGGCTGCGGAGAAAAGCTACACCCTGCTGAAAAAGGGCGAGCGAACGTTGACCTATGGTTTCGATTACTCCTTGGTGCGCGACACTGTCATAGAAACAGTGCGCACCGGAAATAATATATTCAGCGTCATCGGGCAAAGTGAAGCGCAGCATACCTTTACCAACTCGTTTACCTTTGACTATGGCGTGTGGGACAACCTGACGTTCAGCGTACGCCTACCTATGGTTGCTAAATACGATACTGAGCGCGACCTAAATGCCTACAGTTTGGGTGATATATCTGCCAGTCTGCGTTGGCAGCCGTGGACCTCATTGCGAGGTAAACCGGTCACGACCTTGTATGCCACACTAGGGTTGCCGACCGGTAACAGTCCTTATGACATCGATACGGCTAACAATCTGTCTACCGGTGGTGGTGCCTACAACCTGGGAGTCGGCGCAAACCTGTCCTATGTGATTGACCCGGTAGTGCTGTTCGGTTCGCTCGGTTATACCTACAACATGCCGATCACGGGCATCGGTCAGGTGCGTGGTGGGCGTGTGCTTGAGAAAGTCGATCCCGGTTCATCTTTTTCTTTGAGCATGGGCTTTGCCTATGCCTTGTCCTATGACGTATCACTGGCGACTTCATACCAGATGTCACACTCGCTGAAACCTACTTTTACCTTTGAAGACGGTGAGGCTGAAGGCAGAGGCCAGACCAGTGCGGTGATGAATTTCTCACTGGGCTTGCGTACATCACCAGACCGTATTGTCAACGTAAGTGCAGGGTTTGGTATGACTGAGGACTCGCCTGATGTTCTTTTAGGTATTTCTATGCCTTTGGATATCAAAGGCCTGAAGCCTGAATAATCGCGAGTAAACTCACCATGACTCATGCTTCTAAGCTGCGAGCTATGCTGCTTGCTGGATTGACTGTGTGCTTTAGCTGGGATGTTAATGCTCAGCTAGCAAATAATTTAACCATCGGTAACCCTAAAGCTATGGCAATGGGGAATGCCATTACTGCTGATTCCAGTGGTATCGATGCTGTGCACTACAACCCTGCCGCACTTAGTAAGCTAAAAGGCCGGCAAACCACCGTAAAGTTACTCAGCGGTGTAATGGATATTAGGGCTAAATTTGAACCGCGAGAAGGTTATAACTTTCTTGGTTACAGCGATGATCCTTATAAGAACTCCAGTAGCCGAACCTTAACGCCAGTGATGTATTTACCCGGGCTAGGCGGTATGACAGAGTTGCCTGTCCTTATAGCCCCCTTAGCTGGTCTATCTATTAATCCTCCTGGCTCAAAATTGACTTTTGCAACCAATGTCTACGCCCCTATGGCATTGGGCTATTCTCGCGACTCAGATGAAGATCCTGGGCGCTTTCAAGGTCGCCAGGTTTCTTTGCAGCGTATTACATACTTTTCTCCATCGTTGGCGTATCAGGTAAATGATGAGCTTTCACTCGGTTTGTCGATAGGGTTCTCTCATCAGGCTGTTGCGCTCAATCAGGACTTTCGCAATCCTGGGATGTTGACTGGTCTGACTCGAATTCTGAACGAGGCTCTCTGTCTACCGGGCCTTGAGTTGGCTCAAGGCTTGATCAATGTGTGTGGCGGTAAACTTGGTCCTTTTGACTCTTTGGCCAATCTTGATTTGGATCTGCAGGAGAGTCTTTCCCCGACTTACAATTTAGGAGTGTTGTGGGAGCCTAGTGATTGGTTTGCTTGGGGGGCTACTTATCAAAGTGAAGCAAGAATGAACCTGAAGGGTAAATACCGTATTGATTACTCTGAAGGTTGGGAGGGTTTTTGGTCGGGGCTACAGAGCTCTCTTTTTGGTCAGGTATTAAGCCCATTATTCCCTTATGGAGTGGATGAGGAAATTGGCAATGCTTCGCTAAAATTGACTTACCCAGATTCATTTAGTACCGGGATAAAAGTACGCCCGACAGACAGGCTGCAGTTCAACGCAGATCTGCGTTGGGTCGGGTACAGCGATTGGAATAATTTCGAAATTGAATTTGATCGCGAGTTAGACTTATTGCGTATTGCTAAGATTTTTGGTGGCGGAAATGCAACCAGTCGTAGCATTATTTTGGATAGGGGTTATGTCGATACGTGGAGCTGGTCTTTGGGTATGCAGTACGATATTAGTGATCGTTTGGCATTGCGGGCCGGTTATGAATATCGGCCTTCAGCAATTCCTAAAGATAAAGCTGATGTACTTGCCCCTGTAGGGGATGCTGATCTCTATGGGGTTGGCCTTGGTTATCGCTGGGACAAAGACACGATTATTGATATAGGTTTCAATTATTTTGTTTCAGAGCAAAAAATTCCTGCAGGCAGCAGTTGCAATGTTAGCTGTGAAGGCTTGGATAACCTTGTTTATAACCCCTATGCGGGGCTTGATATAGAAACAAGTGTCAAGGCATATATTTTTGCACTGACTTACACAACGCGTTTTTGAGGTTGGTGTTAATGCGCTTTATTTTGTTTATTGGCATATTGTTCGTCAGTCTTGAGAGTCAATCCAGCGGCCGCTATTTAACCTGGGTGGATGATCAGGGGCGGGTGCACAACAGTTTTGTCGACAATCGCTACGTGGCGCATCAACAAACGGCTACCGGCAACATCCAGCGCAGCGATCAGGCGCGCTTGAATGACGGTGAGACCGCAGTCTGGCCTGGTAGCAAGAGCACTGGTGAAAGCAAGCGACGTTATTTCACCTGGGTGGACGCCAGCGGCAATCTGCAGAACAGCTTCTATGCAGGGCAGCAGGTGCAAGCCGGTGGTAATGAGGTTCT
Source organism: Pseudomonas sp. WS 5011 (assembly GCF_012985775.1). Lineage (NCBI taxonomy): Bacteria > Pseudomonadati > Pseudomonadota > Gammaproteobacteria > Pseudomonadales > Pseudomonadaceae > Pseudomonas > Pseudomonas sp. WS 5011. Next base: position 752 of record NZ_JAAQXA010000017.1, on the reverse strand, counting down.
TCTGGGTACGGGTGAGCGCTCCAGTGCCTACATCAGCTCTGATGTATTGGAGGGGCGCGATTTTGTCCGTGACGAGCAGGATGGACGCTACTTCACCTGGGTGGATGAGCAGGGGCGCATGCGTAACTCCAAGGTCCCGCCCAAGGGAGCCAAAGCGCCGACACCCACCTTGCACAATGTGCCTCTGACCCAGGGTAGGGAAGTGACCTTTGACGCTAAACCACACACTTTGCCGGGGCTGGATGGGCAGCCCACTGCCGCGATGCAGGCCTTGCTGGCGGGTACTGAACAGAAGGTTGAGGGGCGCTATCAGGAGCTAGTCGAGCGTTGCTGTGGGCAATTGAGTGAGGAAGATTTCACCCCTATCAGCGCCGATGAACCACGTTATGAAGAGCTCAATCGCTTTTCCCCCAGCCTGGATTTTCCCATGGGCAAGAGCTACTACGCGGCCCTGAAACTGCCACGCTCGCAGTACGACTTCGGTTTGCGTATTCGCAGCTTTGCCAACAAACAGGTCGCGTATCCCTCCTTGCTGTTCCTTGATCAGGCCAAGCAGCCAACGCGCCTGGTAAGTGATGCGGTGTATCAGCTGCATGCGGAAACCTGGTATCGCTATGCCTTTATCTGCGGATTCCACGGTCATCTGGCCACCCATTCCATGAGCATCTGACCACCGATTCCACGCTGATCCGGCCACCCATTCCACGCGCATCCGGCCACTGATTCCACGGCCATCCGGCCACTCAACCGGG